>JAZGBQ010000305.1:0-4392 GCA_036476435.1 Fidelibacterota bacterium | reverse complement strand
TCAACCTTAAGATCCTCTAATTCAGGATGTTTATTAATAACTTTTGATCCAAGGAGACTGATGGCATTTATCACTTTTATAGTATCGTTTGGTATAACTGCTGGTAAGAATCCCTGATCGCTATATCGGAATACTATTAATGAGTCAGTGGAAATCGGTAATGGTCTGAAGAATCCGGTCTCACAATTACTCACCAGGTCCATGTCCATTTCATCAAGGTCGTATCTATAAATATTTGATACCCCGTTGTAATAAGATGATCCAAACAAAGATCGACTATCTTGAGAAAAAACAAAGTTCGCGGGAATACTGTTTTGAAAATCAAAGAGAAATTGAAATTCAGTTTTACCTTGAATTAAACTATCGATTGAAGCAATCCTTAATGTTTGTTCACCATTTATTTCAGCAACACCGGCAGATAAAAATCTTCCGTCGGGTGATATATCAATACTGTGAATATCGGTGCCATAGTTTGGTGAGTATATTTGATTCCATTCAGTATAGGGGGGTGGAATTCTTACAAGAGTTGTAATACCATTATAATGACGAATACCCCAGATTGAATTATCCGTTTTATTGAAGACTATGTCCCCAACCCTCACATCTTTCATAAGTTTCCTAGTTTTTCCTGTTTCAATATCCACCATCCAAAGGTCTCTCCAGTCATTGTTGTCAACCGTGTAGAACAACTGGGCTGATGCAGAGTCATGCGCCATAGAAGTAACGAAGTACAAAGCCGGATTTCGAATATTACATATCCGGGTTTTTTTCCCGGTAATAGTGTTTATTTTTGCAATATGCGGTAATTGGCCTGGATAACTCACTGCTACAAAAATGCTTTTTGTCGCTTCATCAAAATAGGCCCTCGAAACAGATCCCAGCGGATCTATGGGAATTTCACGACCGATTGTTATTTGGTAATCATTTATTGACTCAATATTTGCTTTTTGAAATTCAATCTCCCATGTAATCCAATCAGACCATAATTCATTAATTGGTTGTCCATATATATGTTCAAATTGACTTGCGAAATATCGCTTGCTATCATTTGTCCTATTTGTCCACGACAGCAGTGCACCCGGTCCATAACGAAAAGCAAGATAATTCATAAACCTGGTGCCATAAAGATATGAATTTGCCCCAACTTGAAAATTAACCTGAGTTCCTGCAGACTCTAACTCAACTAAATTAAATAATGGGATATTTTCCAGGATCTTTGTTCTGAAAACCATTTCATCATAAGGACCTTGGGCACGTCCAATACCTCCAGCCATCCAGGTATCAAGAAATACGGCGATCCCTTCTCGATACCAGCGTGGGGTTGATCGTAATGGTGTTGCATAATAGCTATATAACATAGTTAGTGGATCTTCTTTACTTTCCCGAATTTTACCTCGAAAAATGCCGCGGAAGATTCGATCAAATCGATTAGTATTATCCAATTGTATAATATGAACCATTTCATGATTCATCGTTGAATTTATTCGTTCATTTGAAGGAGTCGTTTCATAATCGTAACTGGGTGGTGCTATTGCAATGGAAATATGATTTTGGGGGATTGTCCCTGCTCCAGCATTCCCAAAATCACTAAAATCATGAAGTAGTACGGTTGTTTTCTCTTTTGGTATATAACCAAAAATTTCAGTGTGATGATTAAAAGCATTCTCATAACAGCGAGCTACGTGATCAACAAGGAACTCATTTGCTTTCCCAAAATAGATTAATCTTAAATTTTCTGTTTCAAGGGAGTTGAATTGAGCAGGGAGAGATCCAAAACATACAAGAAATAATACTATAGTAGTCCTTAAGAAGATGATTTGCACAGCTGTTACCTCTTTATGAGTTTAAGAAGATCACACGTTAAAATGGACGTGAAAATTTTAGAGATAGATAAGGAAATACCTATCGAGGATTTGATAGGTATTTCCTTATCATTGGAGCCAATCTATACACGGTTGATCCGGTATTTGTTAGCTCTTATCCTTCTGGTGATGCTTTTTTGTATTCTTCTGAATAGACTGCAGTTCGAAAGGCATCCGAATCAAGTGCTTTGCGAAATTCTTCATTCGCAGCAGCGCGTTGGAAATCATCGCTCATTAATGCGGTCTTAAATTCTTCCTGGGCAAGAGCAGCACGCAGCTCATCAAGTGAAATTGCTTTATGAAATTCATCACTGGCAATAGCTTTCCTTAAGTCATCTCCTTCTAAAGCTTTTCTGAATGAATCATTATATAATGCATTTCTTAAATCAGAGTCTCCAAGAATTCTTTGGTAATCTTCCGTTGCCATCAGTCTTTGATATTCCTCAATTGCCATCATATTTCGATATTCTTCGGTCGCTATTGCCCGATGAAATTCTTCTGTGGCTGCAATTTGCCGAAAATCGTCGTTTGCCAGCATCTTTTTAAAGTCTTCCATCGCGACAGCTCTCTGGAAATCATCACTAGCTAGTGCTTTATGAAAACCATCTTCTGCAAGTGCCCGTTGAAAATCACTATCAGCAGTGATTTGACGTAAATCTTCACTTGCTAATGCTTTACGATAATCTTCATCAGCCACTGCTTTTCGCAGTTCTTCACTGGCTATTGCTTTTGCCAATTCTTCCGAGTAAAGGGCTTTTCTAAGATCTTCATTCGCAATTGCTTTACGGAAGTACGCATTGGCAAGGATCATTTTCATATTTTCAGTTGCGAGGGTTTTGCAAAAATCCTCATTAGCCATAGCTTTCCTGAAGTCAGCATCAGCTATAGCTTTTTGGTAAGATTCATTAATACTGATTTGCTTGTATTCTTCACTGGCTATAGCTCTTTTATAATCCTCGTTTGCACATGCCTTTTGAAAATCAGCATTTGCAATCGTCCTATGCATGGATTCGTTCGCTAATGCTTTTTGAAAATCTTTATCACTTAAAGCCCGTCGGAAGTCTGCATCGGCAAGCGCTCTCCTAAAATCTTTGGTTGCAAGCGCTTTTTGGAAGTTTTCATCTGTTAGCAGCCTTTGGATCTTATCACTCTGAAGGAATGTTTGAATCTCCGGATTCCTTAAAATGACATCGGCATCTGTTATTTGCTCGGTACGATAAGTCTCCGCTTTTTTAACACCTGTAATCGTACCCATAGCTTCCCGGTCTGTTGCAGGAGGATAAAAGAAGGCCAAATATGCAACAAGTATTACTGCTGCGAGTGCACCGATATAAATCACCAGGGCCTTACTTTTACCTTTCTGATTATTGTGTTGTATCATGGCTCCCTCCTATTTTTCATATTAGGGTTTTTTTACTGCTTCAATAGAAATACAATGGATCTTTGGTTATGTTTGAAAAAATATGCATTAATAATTTTTTAATTATCTCGATTAAATACGAATGTTTTGTTCGCTATTGGAATTTTATCAGAAGACACCTCGATCTCCAAAGTTGCTTTTATATTTGTAATACTGTGAAAAACCAGGATGTAATCAGCAGCACTTGAGGATGATACCAGTATTAGGCTGTCAAGTTTTGAAACTCTATTTGCTTGTGAACCAACTGGATAATACCCGGCAAACGATAGAAGTGAAGGATCATAATTAAATTGCACGGTAATATTTCGCATCCGATTGATACTTGTTTGTAAAAGATTAACTTCTTCTTGAACATTTTGGTTTACTGTTATTGATCCTAGATCTGTTTCATAGGTCAAACTATCAATAAGCGTATAAGTATCTAATCGTTCAACACCAATAGCACCCATTAGTAATTGAGGATTAGATGGTTGTGTTTCAAAGGGGTTTTTAAATAGAACAGTTATCAGTAAGAAGCAAAAGACAAATCCAAAAGAAAATGTAACAACCTGTCTCACTCCTTGATTGGCAAATATACCAGGCAAGAATGCATTTCTATCGAAACTTTTTTGCAAACCGTATGAATCCTTCCACTCAATTGAGCTCATTATTCGATCCTTCAAATCGATACCAGGTTCAATATCGTGCAGATCTTCAACCGCATTCACAGTTTTTTGAAATTGCTTATAATGTGACTCAGCCTCTGGATTGTCTTTTAGATAAGTATGAAGTTCATCCTTCTCGGCAGAGTTGATTTGACCATCAATCTCTTTGTGAATCAATTCAAGTATTTTTTCGCTAATCATTTAACAAAATCCTTTTCCTTAGCAAGATCTTACGTAAAAGTTGTCGGCCAGAATAAAGCCGAGATTTAACTTTATTTTCCGGTAATCCAAGAATATTCGCTATATCGGAATAATGACAGTTTTGAAGATGTTTTAAGATAATTACGATCCGATATTTCGGTGTTAATTCCATGATGGCGTTCTGAACTTGAAGAGAAAGATCTAATTTTTCATTTTCAATTTCTATAGATTGCGATGAAGAAGGTAAATTTTCCGGTATATCAGA
>JAZGBQ010000304.1:0-18672 GCA_036476435.1 Fidelibacterota bacterium | reverse complement strand
ATTAGAGGGTCGAACATGATGCATAAAAAAGATACAACGACGAAAATCGCTTTTATGTATGTTGTGATCGCTGAAGAGGTAATCATTCCATCCCCCGAACAAGAGGACTTGAAAGACGTTTCTAATAACGCTTTCAAAGAACTATCAGATTAATTAATTGATACTGAATAAAATGGATAACGTGTAAATATACAGATTAGTCTTCACTAAGACCAGTTTCAAACAAAAGATTTCGGGTCAGTTTAGTAAATACTAAAATAATTTTCATTTTTATTATTTCAATTTTTCGTGGAACTAAACCTCTGGAATTCATTAATATTCTTATAATGTCGTCCGTTTGACATTATAATTATTATAGGTAACCTAAACTTCTCATGAAAATGGAATCGTATATGGAGGGTAATTAATGACCAATAATAAAATACGAAGCAGAAAAGTCTCGAATCTTTTGCTTTTTGTTATTGCTTTAGCGGGATTAACACTGGGATTGACAACCGTCTTTGCGTTTACTAATAATTCTAATCCCGAACCAGTTGAATTTGTTGATTTACACTTTGATGGTGAAGATGCATCAAAATGTGGAGATGATGAAGGCGAAAAAACTGAAGCCGGACACGAGATGGACACAGAGGATGGAAAATGTGGTGATGGTAAATGCGGTGATGGTAAAGATGCTGAAATGAAAGGCGATCACAAATGTGGTGATGGCAAATGCGGTGATGGTAAAGATGCTGAAATGAAAGCTCAAAGCGATTATGATAGTGAAGATGAAAGCGAAGAAGATAAATAAGAAAGTAATTTAAAAATTGTTATTGAGGGGCAGGTGGTACTCATTGCCTGCCCTTTGTTCAAACAATTATATGAGGAGTTTTTAGGTGAAGTTTTACAATTTAATAATTAGCAAACTAAGTATTCTTAAAGATTTTCCACCCTTGTTCTTTCGTTGGTTGCTAGCTTACGGATTTTATGGAACTGCGATAATTAAGTTAAATAATTTTGATAACATAATTGCCTGGTTCACTAAAATGAATATCCCGTTCCCAACGGTAAATGCATATTTGGCAACTGGTGCTGAAACCTTCGGATTTGTTTTATTATTCGTGGGTTTCGCTACCAGAATTATATCGATACCTTTGATAATTGTAATGCTTGTGGCTATTGTAACAGTCCATTGGGGAAATGGATTTGACGCCGGTGATAATGGTTCGGAAATTCCCCTGTATTATATTGCAATGCTGCTAGGGTTGATAGTCTGGGGCCCTGGGAAATTCAGTCTCGATGCACTCGTTAAAAGGTACTTTGATAAGAAAAATAATTGAGGTATCTATTTATACTAAAGTGTAACATTAACAATATTAAGCAAACTGGATCCAAATATGGATCAGGATAATTTAAAGTCCGCGATAAAAAATTACGAATCGGGTATAATGGATCGCCGGACCTTTTTGATCACCGCCGGTGTATTCGCTGGGAGCATAACGCTTGGTGGACTCCTTTCATATTATTACAAGAGCACCGGGAAAAAACCAATATTTTCTCTCTCCCAGGATGTACTGATGAGCACTGTTCAGGAGCATCTATTCCCAGCAAATGATGATTCTCCCGGCGCTGCCGACATAAATGCCTTACCCTATCTTCATTTTGTGTTAGCTGATCCTGATATGGATCAGGATAATAAAAATTTGTTGGTTAACGGTGTAAAATGGATCGAAGAGGAGAGCCGGTCTTCCTATCAAAAATCCATTGTTTCACTTTCTTTCGGCGAATTGGAAAATGTACTGCAAAGTACAGTAAATAAATCCTGGGGTCAACGGTGGTTATCGCTGAACTTGCTTTATATCTTTGAGGCTTTATTATCAGATCCTCTTTATGGCGGAAATCCGGACGGCATTGGGTGGAAGTGGTTGGAACATAACCCGGGATTTCCACGACCAACAAAGAATAAAATTTATGGGAAATTATGAATCCGGATTATGATGTTTGTGTTGTAGGATCTGGAGCTGGCGGCGGACCTGTAGCATATGAACTCTCTAAAGCAGGTTATTCAGTAGTCGTGCTGGAAAAGGGTCCCTGGTATTATGAGGACGATTTCTTCAAAGATGAGATTGTGGCAACCAGGAGGAGTGTATTTACGCCCAATCTACGTGACGAACGCCATGTGATCGAAGATAAAGATAATGACGGAGATTGGGTTGGTAAATCCACCTATGATACCGGCCGTGATTTTTGGAATGGCAATGTTGTTGGTGGTTCGTCCAACTTCATGAGCGGATATTTTCATAGGCTAAAACCCGTGGATTTCAGGCTTTTATCAGAATTCGGTCCAATACCTGGATCTAATATTGTTGATTGGCCTATTACTTATGATGATCTGGAGCACTTTTTTACCAAGGTAGAACACGTTGTTGGTGTTTCTGGAAAAGTTGTTCAACATCCGCATCTGGAACCAAGATTGGAAGGTGAATTTCCATTTCCGCCACTTGTAGAGCATCCTGTAACGAAATACATAGATAAGGCTTGCGAAGAATTGAATATTCATTCGTTGCCAACTCCCCGGGCGATACTTCCCTACTCGGCTATGGATCGGAATGGATGCTATTACTCAAATTATTGTGGCAGTTATGGCTGTTCATCCGGTGCAAAAGGCAGCTCGAGAGCGGCTCTTCTAGACCATGCCTACAGGACCGGTCATTGTGAAATAAAACCGCATTCAATGGTCTATAGACTTTCAAGCAATTCGCAGGGAAAGGTTGTTTCTGCTAATTACTACGATAAGAATGGAAAGAGCCGGAAGGTTACAGCGCGGATATTCGTACTTGCCTGTCAAGCAATTGAGACATCAAGGCTGCTGCTTATGTCCCCGGGGCCAAAACATCCCAATGGATTGGCGAATAATTCCGGTCAGGTTGGTAAGAATCTAATATTTTCTGGAGGAGGTTCCGGTTCCGGTGATCTTTACTATGAAAATTTCCAGGCGAATGAGATAGACGAACTAAAAATGCGCGGATTATTTGTGAATCGCTCAATTCAGGATTGGTATATAATCAGGGATAAAAATTTCGGTGAAAGTCAAAAGGGAGGTACCATCGATTTTCTATTTCGTCATGCCAATGCCATCACTCGTGCCAATTCTCAAAAATGGGGTGAGGATGGCCTGATCTGGGGTAAGCCCCTGAAAGAAAAACTTAAATCATACTTTACTGAAGGAAGATATCTGCGGTTTGAGGTTTTCAATGATTGGTTACCGACAAATAACTGTTTTGTATCGTTGGATAACAATGTAAAAGATAAATGGGGCAATCCCGTTGCCCGCGTTCGTGTCGGCAATCATGATCAAGATCTGATAATAGGTGAATATCTTGCTGATAAAGCCGTTGAGGTACTTAAAAGAATGGGGGCGAAGAATATCAGGTCAAATATAAGCGGATCACCACCACCAAACTTGGTAGCCGGAGGGTGCCGATTTGGGAATGACCCAAAAGATTCTGTATTAAATTCAGACTGCCGCGCTCATGGTGTGGATAATTTATTCGTGTCCGACGCGAGTTTCATGCCAACCGGTGGTAGCGTGCCGTTTACGTGGACGATCTATGCTAATTCATTTCGTGTGGCCGATAAAATTATAGAGATTCTTTAGTTTTGGATATATTTATTTAGTGTATTGAACTGATTAGCTGCTGGTCTAACTGTTTTAGCGCAGATCGGACTTTATAATTATATTTTTCCGAGCCCTTTTAGTATTTTTTCAGGTGTAATTGGAAGGTCTCGAATTCTTACCCCACAGGCATTATAAATTGCGTTAACCACTGCTGGTGCAGGTCCGTTAATTGGAATTTCCGCAGCAGCTTTTGCACCGAAAGGCCCGGTTGGTTCGTGGGTGGGAATAAATTCTGTAATAATTTCCGGCATATCGATCGCACTGTAGATATGATAGGAGTTAAGATCTAGGTTTACGGCAGCCCCTTTGTCGTCAAAAACCATGAATTCTGATAATGCCATACCTAGCGATTGTGGAATTGCTCCCTCTACTTGACCTTCGGCCATCTGAGGATTAATTACCTGTCCAGAATCGGTAATCGACACTATTTTGTTGACTCTTACAATACCGGTTTCAATGTCTACACTTACATCCGCGAATGTTGCATTATAAGGAGCCGGAGAATCAAAACTGATCTTCGATGCTGTTGCCATGATCTGTTCCTGTTTTTCCGTGTAGAATGTTTTTGTACAAATGTCTTCGTACGAAATTCTTTTTCCCGAACCACCGATCACGAATCCTTTTGATATTTCAGCATTTTCCTCGCCGAGGATCTTCATTCCCAGGGCAAGGATCTTTGCTTTTATCCGTTCGGCTGCTATTTTAACAGCTCCGCCGGAAATATAAGTAGTGCTGGAGGCATAGGCGCCTGTATCGAACGGAGTGAAGTCAGTATCGGAAGAGTAAACAATGATATTCTTCACCGGTACTTCAAGTTCTTCGGCAGCTATTTGAGCTAATGCAGTATCGGACCCGGTACCAATATCTGTTGCACCAGTAAGAAGATTAAAACTTGCATCTTCATTCATCTTGATGAATACGGCCCCCATATCAACACCAGCTATTCCAGATCCCTGGGCGGCAGTGGCAACTCCGAGACCGGAATGAATAGGATTGATATTATTCTTATCATTGTTCTTATTTGCTGGTTTGCTCATTCGAGAGGACCATCCGATCAGGTCTTGTCCTCGATCGAGACATTCGTTCAGACCGGTCGAATAAACCTCAACAGGATAACCATGTTGTCCTTCCCCGAGTATCCTGGCAATGGGAATTTCATCGCCTAATTGGACAATATTTTTCTTTCTTAAAACAACAGGATCAATATTCATTTTACTTGCGATCTGATCCATCATACTCTCTAACGCAAAAAATCCCTGGGGAGCTCCATAACCTCTATAAGCACCGGCAATTGGTAAATTCGTGTAGACTGCATTTCCAGTTACGCGAATATTGGGGCAGCGGTACAATGAAAGCGTCTTCTGCGCAGTAACCGACATGACCGTGAGGGCGTGTGATCCGTATGCTCCGGTATTCTCGAGAATCCGCATATCCAGTGCACGGATGGTATGGTCCTTATTCATACCAACTTTAAGTCGTACAATTTGTGGATGACGTGATCGTGCAGCATATAATTCTTCCCTGCGGGTGAACTCAAGTCTAGCAGGTCGGCCAGTGCGCTGTGTGATAGCTGCGCAAAGTTCTTCATTAAGGATTTCTTGTTTTCCTCCGAATCCGCCACCAACACGTGGCTTAATTACGCGTATCTTGCGAATGGGTATACCAAGTACTTCTGCAACAATTCTTCTGACGTGAAATGGTACCTGGGTTGATGTACGGATGATCAAACGGTCGTTTTCGTCCAGCCAGGTCAAGGTGATATGCGGTTCAATAGAAGTTTGTTGCACATAGGGAGTTGAAAAACTGTCTTCCAACACCAGCTCGGAATTTTTGAAGGCTTTATTGAGATCACCAATTTCCGCTTCAATGTGGGCAGCAATATTCTTTTTGGCATCATGAATGCCGGACTTTTGAGGTTCGGGGTGCAGGATGACCGAATTTCCTATTGCCTCTTCAGGATCCAGTATCGCCGGTAATTCTTCATATTTCACTTGAATTTTATCAACTGCTGCTTCAGCTGTTTCTATCGTATCGGCTGCAACCAGCGCTATCCGGTCACCAACAAATCTTACAACCGAATCAAATATCACCGTATCCCGGGGAGATGGTTCCGGATAACCTTGACCGGCAGTAGTATAATAATGCGGCTGAAAATCTTTGTGAGTAAGGATCGCATGAACCCCTTCCATTTCGAATGCTTTTGAAACATCAATATCGACAATTTTTGCGTGGGCAAAAGGACTCTTCAATAACTTTAGATGTAAAACATCATTTAATTTCATGTCATCCGTAAAAACAGGTTTTCCCCTGGAAAGGGCCAAGGCATCAATCCTGGCAGTCTTTTCTCCTACCGTTTTCATTACTTTAGCGCCTCGACGGGTTTGACATATCCAGTACAGCGGCAAAGATTTCCCGCCATTGCGTCCCTTATCTCATTTTCTGTTGGATCGGGGTTTACTCTAAGAAGTGATTCAGCAGAAAGAATCATCCCTGGTGTACAATAGCCGCATTGAATAGCGCCATGTTCGATAAATGACTTTTGTACCCTATGCAGTTCGCCCTTGATCGTAAAACTTTCAATTGTTTCAATTTGCCGGTCTTTAAGGGTATGAATGAGCACTAGGCAGGCATTATAAGATAATCCGTCAATTAAGACGGTGCAGGCACCACACTCGCCATGATCACAGCCATATTTAACACTGTAAAATTCGTTTTTCCTCAAATATTCGAGAAGCGTCTCCCCTGGAACCACAGTTGTAGCAACCGCCTTTCTGTTCAAGGTAAATTGAACTTTCATAATGTGCTTTCGATCCTCTTTAATCCGGTTTTCAAAAGGTAACTCTTATAGGTAATAGATCCGTAATGATCATTAAAAAAGTTCTTTGCTGCAGCTTTGATTAATGGTTCAAAATCCTCGTTTTTAATTGTTTCTTTTTTAACAGATACAGAAGTTATTTTCGAACATTTTCCACCAATTACAATATCAATTGCTGATACCTTCCGGGAAACAGCAATTACCATAAATGCCGGAGCTGAGGGTAAAACGGAAAAACGTTGGCTTGATAATGAAAGCAGGTCATCTAGCGGAATTTTGATCTGACTGATGACGCCTGCTCCATTCCAGTCGCGAAGATTCAGGATATTTTCTGTTGATGAATGAACAGTCAGGGAAACGTTCAAAGCCATTAAAGCTAAATAGAATTCCGAATTCCTTCGTGCCTGGGCAATTTCTCCACCTATGGTTCTTTGATTGCGGATATTTTTCGATGGACAGGAAGATTTAATGATATCGTCAAAGTCTGATTGATGGTTCTCACTGAACCAACCGGATAGTTGCTGTAAAGTCGCACCTGCCTCAATCGTGACCTTACTGGTCTTTTCATCTACATATATGGATTTTCCGATTAGCTGGTTGATATCTATCAATGTTGATATACTGATATTTTTCTCAGAGACCAGATAAGTTCCTCCGGCGAAGAATACCTTTGAAATATTCGCATGTTTTTGAGCATCCTCAAATGAATCAGGGAATAATATATTTTCAATGGATTTCCACATAGGCAATAATTTATTCTACTTGGGCCGTCTTTCTTCGAAAGATATTCCTGTTCTTAAATAAGCTTTTTGAAGCATTTTATTGCTCAACCTGTTATGCTGATCAATTAATTTTTGTTCATCAATTTTTAATTTACCCCTTTCGATTTGAATCTCTCCATTTATGATCAAATAATCAACGGGGGAAAGCCGGTGAGTAAAGACCAACGCGGCCAGTGGATCCGATAATGATCCTGCGTATTCGATCCCGTCTACCGCGAATAAAGCAATGTCAGCCTGCAGGCCTGGTTTAAGCTGTCCGATGTCATTTCTTCCCAATACGTGTGCACCCCCCCTCGTTGCCATCCAGAAGACATCCCGGGCATTTAACCAGTACTCCTTGCTCCTCATTCTTGAAATGAGGAGTGCTTGACGAATTTCAGCCAGCATATTACTTGAATCGTTCGATGCAGATCCATCAACGCCTAAACCCACATTAATTCCGGCTTTCAGCATTTCACTGATCTTTGCAGTTCCGGAGCCAAGACGCATATTTGAGGATGGACAGTGAGCCACCCCGACCGCAACACTGCCCAGTCTGTTTATTTCTTCCGTGTTTATGTGAATTGCGTGGGCGAACCAGCTTCTTTCCGTCATCCATCCAAGGTCTTCTAAGTAATCCACCGGTCGTTTACCAAAAGTTTCCAGGCAGAACGATTCTTCCTCGATTGTTTCAGCAAGATGAGTATGCAGGTGTAATTGGTTTTCATTTGCAAAGTCAGCAGTTTGACGTAATAATTTTTCTGTGACAGAAAAAGGCGAACAGGGAGCCAGAGAAATTCTGATCATGGATCCTGATGAATCATCATGATATTGTTTGACCAACCTCTCCGTATCCTTCTGTATCTCAGCCTCTGTTTGAATCATATCATCTGGCGGAAGTCCTCCTTTTAATATCCCCAGCGACATCGATCCCCTCGTTGGCTGGAAACGAAATCCTAGGCTCTTCGCAGCCGATATTTCAGCATCAATGAGTCTTGGGCCAGCTTTCCTTGGAAAAAGATAAAGATGATCGGAACTTGTTGACACACCAGACTTCATTAGTTCGAGAATTGCGGTTTGTGCACTGATATTGGCACCCTGCTCAGTCAGTTCACGCCATAGTTCATAGTGATCGGTTAACCATGCAAACAAGCTGTCATCCTGCATCCTTGGAATGTTTCGTGTCAGTGTCTGATAAAAGTGATGATGAGTATTTACAAAACCAGGTATGACGACCATGTTTTTTGCATCGATTATTATGTCCGCATTCCCAGAGAAGGGTTCAGGACCAATAGAATTGATCACCGAACCATCGATTAAAATATGCCCCCCTTCAAATTCGTCCTGGCCGTCATTCATTGTGGTAGTGAGCAAAGGATTTTGGATTAGCAGTCGACTCATTGTTTAATCCATCCTGTGGGTGTTATTGAGGCTATTAAAGGGAGCGACCTTGCTGACATTCTTCAATAAATAAGCCATCTTAACAGCTTGCTTTGTGTTCAATTCTTGTCCTGAGGATTTAACTGAAATAAGTTTCACAATACGGCCTGAATTTTGATCCAGTTTAGCAGTAAATAAATCATCCTCATAATACAATTCCCTTTCATCCTGTCTTAGAATCGCATGATAATCTTCATTCTTAAAGTGAATTTCACTTCCATTCAGGAAATAACCAGTTGGTTCTGATTTAAAACTTTCTCTTGTAAGATAAAATGTTGGTTTATCCTTATAGGGATCACCAGATGTAGGGCAAAACGTGGTGCAATTACCGCATTCATTACAAAAATCCCCAATATTGAGGATCTGAATTGTTTGTGATACTGAAAATGAGGACTGGTCAAGGATCTCTACTGAGTCATCATTTGCTCTGAAGTTCTGTATGGTGTATTTATGGGGCTCTGCTGTGAATGAAAGATTGGCAAAATTCGGACAAACTCCGACGCAAATACTGCAGACATCATCACAATATAGACAGCGCTGAGCTTCCTTATGAGCGATCTCCAGCGAAACAGAGGCGTGCAGAACATTGAAATTCAAATTATTTCCATCATCGTCATGCTTAGGAAATTGGCTGTATTCTCGTCTGGAATAATTGATTTTATAGGATGTTAGAGACATTCGACGCTGACTTTCGGGAGCAGGAATGCTTTCCACGATTTCAAGATGTGATTTTATAATTTTTTCTGCAACTTTTTGTCCATCAGCTGTCGCTTCAATTAGTGTGGATGCTCCACGGATTGCATCGCCCCCTGCAAAAACATTTGGTATTTGGGTCAGAAATGATTTTTGATCTACAAGCAACGTTGACCCAGGTAAAAAATCAACGACGACCTTTTGACCGATTGCCGGGATTATTGTATCAACAGGAATTTCAATAGTGGAATTGGGTATGGGAATCGTTGACTTCCGACCATCAACGTCAGGTTCCCCTAATCTCATCTGATTACAAGTAATAGATTCAATTTCTTTATTTCGTAAGTTGACTTTTATGGGTGATACCAGCTCATGCAGATCAATTCCTTCTTTGATTGCATCTTCAATTTCATCCTGATCGGCCGGCATCTCCTTTCTAGTCCGCCTGTATAATATTATAACCCGTCCACCATCCTTTACCAGCCGTTGTGCAGTTCTCGCAGCATCAATAGCAGTGTTGCCACCCCCGATTATTGCAATCCGGTTGCCAATGTTGACACTGTCCCCACGGCGAACTTTTGAGAGGAAATCGATAGGATTAATTACCTGCGGTGCGGAGATCCCAGGTATTTTCAATTGTTTATTCTCTGTTGCTCCAACGCCAATGAAAATGAAATCAAATTCTTTCTGTATCTTTGTGAAATCAGATTTCGTCACCGTATGATTAACATGGATTTTTACACCCATTGATTTTATCAATTCAATATCACTAGTGACCGTTTGGTTGGGCAATCTGAACTGAGGGATTGCTCCGCCGGGCATTCCTCCGAGCATTTCCTTGGCCTCAAAAATATCTACAACAAAACCCTCCAGAGCCAGAAAGTAAGCACATGATATTCCCGCTGGTCCACCTCCAATTACAGCTACTTTTGAACCATTACTGGTTTTGGGTGATAATTTCACTTTACCAGAATGATGTTCTGACGCGAAGCGTTTTATTTCCCTGATTTTCAGGGTTTCATCATAATTATTACGAGTACATTTCTGCTGGCATAGATGATCGCAAACATGACCCGTAATTCCCGGGATGGGGTTGGTTTTCAGAATAACTTCATAGGCACCATCAATATTACCTTCTGTGATCTGGTGCATATATTCAGGAATATTCTGTTGAATGGCACAACTCCCTATGCAGGGTGCCTCGATGCAGTCAAAAGCCTCAAGCTTGCGATCTGTTTTGATTGATGAAAAATGTTTGTTGTGTTTGTGATAGGCGGGATTATTTAGAACGTCAATGGAATACTGCTTAAGGTATGTGAATCCTGGCGTTTTCTTATCAAGTTTTTGAATTTCCTTGTGATGCAATAACTCAGTCAGGTTATTTACACCGTTTTGCTTGAATTCATTGTCTATAATATCTAGATATTGTGATAAACGTCCATAACCGCCTGGTTTGAGTAAATCGGAGCAAACAGTAACGGGTTGCATATTGGATGCCAGGATATCAACTATATTGAAACAATCCGCTCCGGCAGAAAATGATAGATCCAGTTGCCCCTGGAATGTATCCTGCAAAGCAGCAGCGAGATTAATACTTATTGGATGCAAAGCACGACCACTTAAATAGGACATAGACTCATTTTCCGGAAGAAATGAAGCGTCGTTCAATACTTCCAGTGTATTTGTGAGCTTTAATCCAAATGATACCCCAACCTCATCAGCGAGAGCCTGTAAATTGCGAATTATCGGCAACGCCCGCTCCCATTTTAGGTCATGCTCAAATGCTTCATCAGGAACAATGATATCTCGATAGCCGAGTTTCGAATTCAAAATTTCTCTCAACCGATCTGGCCCAAGCAGGGTGGGATTTAACTTGATCGCAGTATCAAATTTTCTTTTCTGGATGAGATAACGCCCAATTTTTTCGATCTCTTCCGGAGGACATCCATGCATTGTTGAAAGTGTTATATTATTACTGATAAGAGTTGGTATAGTAATATTGGAAAGATTTGGATATAGATCCGAGATTTCATTTACTTTTTCAGATAATTCTGGTTCACAATTGCTCATCTTATCAAGAAAATCCTGAACATTTGGCTGCAAAAGTCCATTGTAGTCATAGCCCACGCTAAGATTGAAAATAAATCCATCTTCATTGTGAAGGCTCCAACCAAGTTTATCCTTTAAAATGTGGATCAGGATCCAGGCATTCAAGTATTCATTAAAGGATTGATAAGTTTTAAGCTCCTGGGACCATTCACAATTATATCCTTCATCACCCATGTCAATACAGGGTTTTGAGACTTCTATCTCGTCCAATGTCTGAACCGTCTTCAGTTCGATGTACCTAGCTCCGCAAAGGTAGGATGCGACAATATTATGTGATAATTGAGTATGCGGACCAGCGGCTACACCAACAGGTGTATCGAGGATCTTGCCATATCGTATTGTTTGATGATTTGCATTTTTATTGGGGATATAGAATAAATCTAATGGAATTCCAAAAATAGAACCAGATTCATATTCAGTAAGAATCCATTGAAGCAGCGAGCGAAGAGATAAAGGATATAAACGGTCTGACACGTTAAATCCGCTGAACAGTTATTTGGTTGATATGATAATGGAGAATATTCTTCAATATCTTAGAACGATATTTCCCCGTCCCTCGGATATCATTAATAGGATTAATATCATTATTAATGAGGTTTTGTGCAGCATCATGGATAGATCCCTCGTGCATCAGCGATTTTGAATATTCGGTAAGCATGACAACTGTTGGGGCTACGGCTCCAGCAGCAATATTCAAGTGTTCGAACTCTTTGGTTGTAGTATTGAATGAATAAACAACAGCAACATTCGCGACAGAAATTGCCATCGCCCCGCGCAGTCCGACCTTCTCAAATAAGGAAGCATATCCATTTTTTGGAATGTGTATTGAGCGCACTATTTCACCTGGGTGCAAGTCGGTTTTTCCAGGACCACTGATAAGTGAATTTATTGAGATCGTCCTCTTGGATTTGCTGGTTTCCAACTGCAGGTCAGCCTCCAGTGCATAAAGCGGCGGTAATGTATCACCAGCCGGTGATGCGTTTCCAATATTTCCTCCAATGGTCGCACGGTTTCGGATCTGAACACCGGCAAAATCAATGGTAGATTGCCATAGAGCCGGAAAATGCATTTGAATGATGTGACTGGTTTTGATCTCCTCGATGGTAGTTAATGGTCCTATAGAAATATGATCGTCGAATTCCCTGATCCCTCGCAGATCTTTTATGTACTTAATATCAACCAGGTTTTTGGGAAGGGATCGGCCCTGCTGGTAGCGCGGTACTAGATCAGTCCCGCCGGACAATAATGTATAGGAATTCAAACTTGCAATTGTGGTAAGCAAGTCGTGTAGGTTTCCAGGATTAAAATATTTCATAAATCATTTTTACCTGCCGCGTAGACAGCATCGATTATTTTATGGTAACCTGTACATCTGCATATATTTCCTGCTAAAGCATTACTGATATCGTTTCGGTCATTATTCTTTTCGTCCTCGAGATGAGTAACTCCCAAAATGATCATCCCCGGGATACAATATCCACACTGTACCGCATGATGATCAATAAACGCTTGCTGAACATTATCAAGTCCGTTCTTTAATGCCAGACCTTCAATTGTTGTGATCTTACTCCGGTGTGCCTCTATGGCAAAGATCAAACATGAATTAACTGCCTTACTATCCAGAATAACAGTGCAGGCACCGCATTCACCTTCACCGCAGACTTCTTTTGTTCCAGTAAGGCCGCACTCATCTCTAAGAAAATCCAACAGGCGGATATGATTCTCGATCTTGCGCTTCACAGGCAAGCCATTAACCGTTAGTTCAAGTTCAAAGGTCTCGGATTCTTCAGGTCGTACCAGCATTGATCAGGTTAAATCGCTTATTTGTTGAATAACATGTTTCAACGCTTTTATATCAGGTTTAACCGGGTCTGGAATGACTAGTTTTCTCTGAGCCGCTGTAATATCCTTTAGACCTGTTCCAGTTATTAGGGTAACTATCCGTTCTCCATCATTAATCTTGCCTTCTTCAACATCTTGTATGAAGCCGGCGAACGCGGCTGCTGCGGCAGGTTCCGAAAATATTCCGGATTGTGAAGACAACATTTTCTGAGCCGAAAGAATTTCATCATCTTCAACCGCAATCCCATATCCGCCGGACTTATGAACGGCTTTTATTGCCTTTAATCCATCCCGTGGGAAATCCACTGCAATACTATCGGCAATCGTATTCGATTTTACCGGCTCAAGGTTGTTTGAACTATCAAGGGCATTTACAATTGCCATACTACCTGTTGCTTGAACAGCGATTATCATTGGAATTTTCGAAATCCAACCTAATTGCAATAGGTCGTACAGACCTTTATACACACTTCCAATGATACAGCCATCACCAACGGGGACATATACCCTGTCTGGTATTTTCCAATTCAGCTGCTCCATGATTTCCAAAATCACTGTCTTTTTCCCTTCTGACATGATGGGGTTAAATCCTGTGTTTCTGGAGTAAAAACCGAATTCCTTTACGGCCTCTATTGAAAGATCGAAAGCGTCATCATAAGACCCATCAATCGGGATAAGCGTAGCACCATATTGTAGTATTTGAACGAGTTTTGCCAGCGGTGCATTTTTTGGTGTAAGGATCACTGCCTGCATCCCATGAAAAGCTGATAACGCAGCCAGCGAAGCTGCCGCATTCCCGGTGGATGCAGCGATTACTTTATCATAATTCAAATTCTTTGCATGAATAAGACCAATTTCAGTCGCTCTGTCCTTCAATGACCCTGAGGGATTTCGGGTATCGTCCTTTAAATACAATTCGTATGAGCGGTCATTGTTAAGTGGTTCTTTCATTCTCACCAACGGTGTTCCGCCAACCTGAATGGAGCGATTATCAGGTTGCCTATCAATCGGCAATAAAGGTAAAAAACGGTAGAGTGATCGGTCTTTATTATTCTTTAAGGAATTCCTCGACCAGGCGTTCTTAATGCCATTATAATCATACTGAATATCAAGATTTGATGAACAGCTGTCACATTGGTAGCGGAATGGCTCAACAGGATAAGTATTGCCACATCTTACGCACCTGAACCCGGTGTATGATGGATATTTCATATCGGTTTTTTACGCCAGGTTCTTCAATACTCCGGTTCGATTATTAAATTCATTGATCCGTTCATCCCAATCTTCGACTTTGTCAAACTGATTTTTCCAATAATTATCATCATACCATTGGGCATCTAATTCCTCAACGGTTTTTCCCTGCTGTTCTACCCACGTAAAATATTTCAAATTATGTATTCTTTTTTTATCATTATAAGTCAGTTCTTGCATATCATCTGTTCCAATTGATGCTAATTTTCCACTGAGATCGATCGCGGCTTGTTTTTCATTATAATCACCTAAATCACGATTCATTTCTTTTAAACGGGATTGATACATTTCGGCTGAATCAGTAGCTACAGTAAATACAATATCGTTCTCATTATATTCAAAATATTTGGCCATTTTAATGGCACCCAGAATATTTGCTATTGATGAAATACCAAAATGATCAAGAGCACCGATTAGATCATCAGGGACATTTGCTTCCGCAAGGACGGTTTTCCCTGCACTTTCGTTGAATAATCGCATCAGATCAAGGACTGTTTGATCATCAAGGGCAGCGACCAGGTCTGTATTCCTGATATTATGAATCCAAGGAACATGTTTGTCTCCAATACCCTCGATCCTATGGGAACCGTATCCTCCGGATAAAAGGGTTGGGCATTGTTTTGCCTCGCCGGCCCCTACTTTTATACTTGGGAATTGCTCTTTAAGGTATTCACCTGATCCCAGCGTTCCTGCCGACCCTTGTGTCAGAAATAATGCAGACAATCGTTTACAGTCCCCGAATTTCTTCTCGAATAGTTCATGAATAGCAGGGCCGGTCACGGCATAATGCCAGAGGGGGTTTCCAAACTCCTCAAATTGGTTCAAAACAACGATTTCATCGCCACGCTCAGCAACCAGTTCCTTCACCTTATCATAAATTTCCTTAACATTACTTTCCCCGCCAGAAGTTTTAATAATCTCCGAACCAACTTTTTCAAGCCACTCAAAACGTTCTTTCGACATTTCTTCCGGTAACACTGCTATGGAAGGGCAGCCCAGTAAAAATGCATCATAGGCACCCCCCCGGCAGTAATTACCGGTTGATGGCCAGAGAGCCTTTTGAGTAGTAGGATCAAATCGTCCATTAATCAGTTTTTCCACCAATGGTCCGAACGTCGCTCCAACTTTATGTGCTCCGGTTGGAAAATATTTTCCCAGTAAAATCACGATCGGTGAAGGTACACCTGTCAGCTCCGCAGGGAGCACTAGGTGGTTGATTTCACCAAAACCACCGCCGATTTCCACCGGTTCGTTCTTCCAGGTAATGCGGAACAGATTTACTGGATCAAGATCCCAGAGTCCTACTTTTGCGAGGGTTTTTTTAATAATTTTCGGTACAGATGAAGGATTTCGCATCTGGGCATAAGTCGGTATCAAGATATTTCGATCCTGGCATTGTCGTATTGCGTTTTCCAGAAATTTTATTTTGTTATTCATAATTCAGTCTCTCAACATTAATGATGATAGTAATGCTATCCCTTAATTGGGAATTATATGTGTTCCGGTTTTTCCTTCCAATGCATCAATGACTTTATCAAGCGAAGTTATTATTGCCCGTTCTCCACCGGTTTTGATGAACCGAATACATGCCTCAACCTTTGGTCCCATACTTCCGGCACTGAATTGACCATCGTTCAGATGACGTTCAGCTTCATCGATACTGATCGTTCCTAACCGCTGTTCATCTTTTGTTCCAAAATTAAGAAAGACATTTTCGACATCCGTCAAAACCAAAAAAATGTCTCCATTTACCACCTCAGCCAATTTTTGACCTGCTTTATCCTTGTCTACAACGGCTTCAACGCCGGTCAGCGTGCCTGGGCTGCTGGAGACCACAGGGATACCACCACCACCCGAAGTAATGACGATAACGTGTGCATCCACAAGTTCTTTAATAATATGCGCTTCAACGATGCCCAGAGGTTCGGGAGAAGGTACGATTCGTCTCCAGCCTTTTTCCGATTTTGGCCTCACCTTTTTTACCAGATAGCCTTTTTCCTCCTGTAATTCAAGCGCTTCTTTTTCTGTGTAAAATGGTCCCACCGGCTTAGTTGGATTCAAAAAATCCGGATCCTTTCGATCAACAAGGACTTGCGTTATCAATGTTGCGATTGGGATATCCTTACCTACTTGATGAAAGGCATTTTGCAGCCGATTTTGAAACATGTAACCGATTTGACCCTGTGTCATTGCATCAAGAACATCCAGCGGTTGCGCCGGAACCAGGTCTTTTCCTTCCTCCTGTTGAATAAGAAGATTGCCTGCCTGAGGTCCATTGCCGTGCGTTAGTATCAGTTTATAATTTAACTTATTCATTATCACCAGCTGTTCGCATGTCCGCTCTACATTTTTGAATTGATCAAAAGCTGTTCCAACTTCACCTGCCTGCTTGATTGCATTACCGCCAAGTGCGATGACCACAAGTTGTTTCCTGTCATTCATTGCATTATCCTTCATAGTCAGACATGGTCAGCGCCATGACCGCTTTTTGTACGTGAAGTCGATTTTCTGCCACATCATAGATGATTGAATTATCACCAGAGGCGACCGCGTCGGTGACTTCGTGTCCACGATCTACCGGCATGGGATGTATATAAAGACCATTATTTGTGAGGTTCATCTTATGAGTATCACAGATCCATTCAGGGTGTTTCATTGCCTTTTCGATTTCACTGGGTTTGTCGAATTCTCCGGATTTGTAGGCATTAGGACTCATCCAGTTTCTTGAATAAACTACATGAGCACCTTGGTATCCAGCTTTGGGATCGTGTGTTATCTCAAACTTTGAGCCCTGTTCCTTGCAGTTATCTTTCGTCCATGAGATCACTTCTTCGTCAAGGTCGTATCCTTCAGGATAGGCTAATGTTATGTTCATCCCAAAGCGCGAGGAGATCAGTAAATTTTCCTGTATAGAACACCAGGAACGTGCTAACGCACCATGACCCCAGATCATAAGAAGATTTTTCTGTTTAACGTCCTTGCCGAGGTGTTCACGTAATCCCTGGATATCGGCTAAACCCTGACAGGGGTGGAAACGGTCGTCAGCCATGTTAATTATGGGAATATCAGCATAATCGGCATATTCTCTCAATAATTGATCCCCCTGGCCATAATCAGAGATTTTATCCTCAAGAATTCTAATGCCCAGTCCCGCAGCGTAACGGCTCATTACTCGAGCCGCGTCTTCAATAGTTTCACCAGCTGTTTTTTCGCTCCTAAGACGCATGGATTTTGGTTCCAGAAATTGAGCATGACCACCTAATTCCGTCGCTGCAGCTTCGAACGATTGCCGGGTTCTCACGGACGGATTATAGAAGAACATTAAAAATGTTTTTAATCTAAGCAACTCTGAATATTCTTCTGAATACCGGTTGGTTTTCATCGCATCCGCCAGGTCCAGAACCGTATCCAGCTCTTCTTTTGTCCAATCCTGCGTGCAGATTAAATCTTTTCCAAACAAATTCATTTTTTCAAACTCCGTATAACATTTTTGTCATTTTGTTTAAGTTCACATCGTCAATGCCATCACTGCTTTTTGAAAGTGAAGACGGTTCTCAGCTTCATCAAATACAACTGAATTAGTGCCGTCGATAACTTCATTCGAAACTTCGTATCCTCGATCAGCCGGGAGACAGTGCATATACAGTACATCTTCACGGGCATTGTCTAACATCTCCTGATCACATTTCCAGTCCTTATTGGCTTCAAAAAGTTTTACCATTCCAGAGTCATCACCGGTTGCAACATTTTTAAATTCGTCTTTTACTCCCCAACATTTCGGATAAACTACATGAGCGTCGTTAAAAGCCTCCTTCATATTATATTGGACTTCAAAGGAACTGCCGTTCTGTTCAGCCATGTTCTTGCACGCACTGATGATCTTTTCATCAAGTTCAAACCCTTCGGGCTGTACCTGGACAACATCCATGCCCAGTTTTGATGCGGCAATTACAGCACTATGAGGAACGCTGAGCGGTTTTTCATAACTTGGCGAATAAGCCCAACTCATAACGAATTTTTTACCTTTGAAGCCACCCAGTTTTTCCTTAATGGTTAACATATCTGCACCACCCTGACAGGGATGGTAAATATCACATTCCATA
>JAZGBQ010000303.1:0-12149 GCA_036476435.1 Fidelibacterota bacterium | reverse complement strand
TTCTTTCATCAGCTCAATAACGGATTGCAAATATTCTTCATTTTGATCGGCATACCAATCTGGATTGGCAGATCGTATCTTCTCAAGAATACTGGCCGGATCCAGGCGCATAAGGTGCTGGCCACTCATCCAATTGAGATTGATCTCGTCATAAACTGAGCCCTTTTTTTGAATACGGTCAATACTGAACGCTTTGATGATCTCGGAAATTGAAAAAAGTTCCTGTTCGGAGCCGGGATTCCACCCGAGAAATGCCAGGTAATTGATCAAGGCATCCGGCAAGTAGCCTTGATCGCGAAAATATTGGATACCGGGAGCTCCGTGACGTTTACTCAAACGTTTTTTATCAGGACCGAGGATCATGGGTAAATGGGCAAATTGCGGCACTTCCATTCCCAGGGCATTATAGATCAATATCTGTTTTGGTGTATTTGAAATATGATCTTCTCCCCGGATAACGTGCGTTATCTGCATATCATTATCATCCATGACCACAACCAGGTTATAGGTGGATGATCCATCATTACGGCCTATAATAAAATCATCGATCTCCCTGTTATCCACATGTATGTAACCGTAAATGCTGTCAGTAAAACCGGTTGTTCCTTCGGGGATTTTCATCCTGACGGAAAAAGGTTTCCCCTGCTTCGAATTTTCCTGAATTTCACTTGCCGGTAATTTTTGACATTTTCCCGAATAAAAATAAGGTTCGCCGCGTTTCTCTGCAGATTGTCGATCTGCCGCCAGTTCCTCTTTAGTGCAGAAGCAGCGATAAGCATGTTCGCTGTTTAGAAGTACTTTCAGAGCAGTTTTATACGTATCGCCGCGCTGCGATTGAAAGATTGCAGGTTCATCCCAGTTTAATCCCAACCAGGTGAGTGATTCTTCAATCTGTTTCACATATTCAGATTTAGATCTTACAGCGTCGGTATCTTCGATGCGCAGTAGAAAGGTGCCGCTATACTGTCTGGTGAAAAGCCAGTTGAATAGAGCGGTCCGCGCACCGCCCAGATGCAGTTCCCCGGTTGGACTGGGAGCAAATCGAACTCGTGGTGTTTTTATCACCTCATTCATTTTGTTTCTGTTTGAACCCCTTTCCTGAAACCTCGCTAAAAACTACTACTGTTTGCGCCAACCAAACGAAGCTATGGAGCAGTTTTGGCAAGCCGATCGAAGCCTTGGCGTAGTTTGGGCAAGCCAATCGAAGCCCTGGCGTAGTTTGGGCAAGCCAATCGAAGCCTTGGCGCAGATTGGCGGAGGCGAGAGGATTCGAACCTCTGAAGGACGTAAGCCCTTGCTGGTTTTCAAGACCAGTGCATTCAACCGCTCTGCCACGCCTCCAATTCATTATAATTCTTTTGTCAAATTCGCTAATCAAAACTTTAGTCGCTGTCAAATCAATCGAAGCCTTGACGTAGTTTTGGCAAGCCAATCGAAGCCCTGGCGTAGTTTTGGCAAGCCAATCGAAGCCTTGGCGCAGTTTTGGCAAGCCAATCGAAGCCTTGACACGTAGTTTTGGCAAGCCAATCGAAGCCTTGGCGTAGTTTTGGCAAGCCAATCGAAGCCTTGGCGTAGATTGGCGGAGAGAGAGGGAGTAACTACGCTGGAGCTTCGTTACTTAAAATTCTTTTCTTCAAAATTGCCTTCCCTGACCCGGTTTTAAAATATTTTTCCAGTTTCCTAGACTGTTGCTCAGTTTGTACCGCTACATACGCTGTTAAAGTTAACGGTAAATAAGCTTTAGTTGATTGAACTTTTCCTCGAGAATGCTCTAAAGTTCTTCGTTTTAGATCATTCGTTGATCCAATATATAAAAAATGTCGTCTTTTATTCTCTAAACAATAAGTATAAAACATTAACTGCCCTATAATTCCAGTACTATTTACGATATTATGACTAGTAAAATTTTAGTTTCGCAGATTTAGCTTAGCAACACTTCAGTCGCTGTCAAATCAAACGAAGCTTTGGCGTAGTTTTGGCCAGCCAAACGAAGCCTTGGCGTAGATTGGCGGAGAGAGAGGGATTCGAACCCTCGAACGGCGTGAACCGTTACACGCTTTCCAAGCGTGCTCCTTCAGCCACTCGGACACCTCTCCAAATCTTGTAACAAGACAAGTTACAATTCACACACACTATTATTCTGGGTCAGTTTTTCCTTCTGGTACCGTTGGTTTTTCATCGCCAGTTGAAGGCTCGGGTTCTTTTTCTGCGGTATCAGGGCGGGATTCGGTTTTCATTTCATCTGTGGCAGGCTTTTCCTGAGCGGGATCCGGTTCTTGCTCTGTATTCACATCCTCAGCCCTATCCTTCCCATCCTGTTCATCATCAGCCTCGGCACCAACAGGAGAAGTATCAGTTTCAGGCGACGGAGCAGCAGCTGCCTCTGTTGTCTTATCATAGACAGTGTCTGCATCAACATCCGTCTTTTCGGCCGGCAGTTCAACAACGGTTTCAGCTTTCGTTTCGGTTTTTTCCTCCATCTCGACATCTGCGGGAACTGCCACCACCTTCTCTTTTTCTTTACTTTCATCCAGCTTGTCAGCTTTCTCTGGAACTTCAGTCTCGACATCTGTGGGAGCTGCCACCACCTTCTCTTTTTCTTTACTTTCATCCGGCTTGTCAGCTTTCTCTGGAACTTCTGCCTCGACCTCGTGGTGTGCTTCCTCAACGTCCTTCGTCGTTAACCTAAGCATTTCAGAATGTAGACGTTCTTCCTCAGTCTGAAGCCTTTTTAATGCCGCATCAAGGTCTTCATTAGCTTCTATCCTGACCATATTCTCATTAAAACGCCAGCTCTTTGTTTTTTCGGATCTGACACTCTTAATGAATTTGACGATTTTCCAGTCATGGCCCGCTTTAGAACGGGATGCTTTCTCAGCAAAAGATAATTGTTTCTTAGCCATAAATCTTCATTCTCCTGAAAAATTTGCTGGCGAATTTACCTGAATTTACAAGCCTTTCCAATGTCAATCCCACCAATTGATATATCAAAGAACATTCTGATTAATATTTATTTAGATAACCCGCAGAATGGCAGCGCATATTAATGCGGCATAGGTCCCGACAACGTATCCGGCAATGCCCAGCATTACCCCCACTGTCGCTAATGCCGGATGAAATGCTGAAGCGACTATAGGTGCTGAAGCTGCTCCGCCTACGTTCGCCTGAGAACCCACAGCCATGAAAAACAACGGCGCTTTGATAAGCTTCATTACCGAGAGCATGATGATCACGTGAACCAATATCCAAACTGCACCCATTGCAAATAAATATGGATACTGTATGACCTGCCGGACATCTGCGTTCGCCCCGATCACACCGATCAGGAGGTATAACATCACGGTTCCTAATTTTGAAGCCCCGGCACCCTCGTAATTCCTTACCTTTGTGAATGAGAATGCAACCCCAAAAGTAGTGATCAGAATGACCTTCCAGGTGGTATGGGAAATAATTTCGCCTAACTCAGGCAGGATATTCCCCAGGAGATAGGCAATCCAGGCGCCGCCCATTGCAAGCGCGAACATTATCATATAATCAGTGGTCGTTGCAACGCGATTGGTCTTATCCTGGAACTCAATTACACTTTCCTTCAATTCTTCTATCATGGAATTATCAGCTTTCAGCCATTTATCTATCTTTGCATAACGACCGGCCAGGTAAAGCAACACTCCCATCCAGATACTGGCGACCAGAACATCCACTACGACCATGAGCCCCAACATCGTATCGGTTGCCCCAACGGATTTTCCAATAGCAATGAAGTTCGCTCCACCTCCGATCCATGACCCCGCCAGGGCTGCCATACCCTTCCATATATCTGGTGGTAAATGAGATTTGAACAGGAACAACGCAAGGGGTCCACCAACGACGATCCCAAAAGTACCGGTAAGGAACATAATTATTGCTTTGCTGCCAAGGCGTAAAATTCCCTTTATATCCACTGCCAGTGTCAGTAATAGCAGGCTGGCCGGTAAAACGAAGGTTTTGATCTGTGAATAGATGGGTGCACTGGATGGAATTATTTCCAGTGCTGTTAATATTGTTGGAATAAAATAAGCAAAAACCAGTGGCGGAATGATCGTGAAAATTTTGCCGTACCGTGGGTGACTATTGATCGCAAAAATAATTGCCGGTATGGTTAAAAGTACTGCCAGTAATGCAAATTGATTCTGAATAAACGCTGGTTCCATTAAGCCCTCTGATATTTTTCAATAATGTGATTTAATCTTTGTGAAATATGCGCTGGTTAAACTTATTTGTCATCACCACTTTGGGAGGCCTGCAGACTCTTATGCCGATCCCGGGCGAATTTGCGCATGTCAACCACAGAATCGTGTTCATCTACGATCTCCACTCCCAGCAGGGTTTCTATGGCATCCTCAAGGGTAATTATTCCCACCGTAGTACCAAATTCGTCAGCAACGATGAATATTTGCTGACGCCGTCGGACAAAATCATCCAGGATTGCAGCTACTGAATCCGTTTCCTGAACTCCATGTACCGGTTCCATCAATTCTTCCATGATATTGTTAAATTGGTCTTCTGCCTGTTTTCTCACCAGGTCGTAGCGATGCACGAACCCGATGATATGGTCCAGCGATTCATCATAAATGGGAATCCGTGAAAATTCGATGGGAGAATGTTTCTCCATGACTTCCCCTACCGTTTGGTCCTTATTCAATGCAAACACCACTGAACGCGGGGTTAGAACTGCCTCTGCTGTAACTTCTCTCAGTTTCATCAGATTTTCAATGATCTCACTTTCCTGCTCGTATAGTGTTCCTTCTTCCTCTCCCATCTCAGCCATGGCGATCATTTCTTCTCGTGTTACCCTGCTGTCACCGCGGCCCGATCGAAATAGTCTACCCAAGAATTCAGACAACATTACAAAGGGATATGTGACATAAATGAGCCATTTAATAATATTTGCAGTCGGAGCGGCTAACGCTTTGTAATAAACTGCACCCAAGGTCTTGGGGATTATCTCTGAAAAAATTAAGATTGATAATGTCAGGATGCCTGATGCGAGGGCAACCCATTTATTCCCGTAAAGTGCCAGTGTTTCAGCTCCAACGCCGGCTGCACCAACGGTATTTGCGATTGTATTTAACGTTAAAATTGCAGCCAATGGCTTACTGATTGTTTGCTTGTAACTTTCCAGCAGAGCTCCTTTTTTCGGACTTTTCTTTTTCAGGACACCAATATAGGCGTGAGATGTTGATAATAGTACCGATTCAAGGAGGGAACATAAAAATGATATACCCATCGCAACGAAAAAATAAGTAAGCAGCATACCCATATTTTAGGACTACCCGGTCGTATGCGTTGATTCTGTCATGATCGGTTGGTTTTCATCAGTCGATATTAACACTAAATCGGGTCAAGCCGGTTTGGATTTCTGTACTCATGTTATTCAATTAATTTAAGTATGTTCAGATAAAGCAAAAAATGGCGCAATTCTACCGGCTGACAGATAGGACTGGTTTTTGTTTGAACTAATTTAGTCCGTTGAAATTAATTATTCTGTACTTCAACTTCCATTTCTACTATATAACCATCGGCAATCCTAATCCATACATCTTCTTCCTGCTTCTCTTCCAGCATCGTCGTAAGGATCCGTGAACCTGGATCACCTTTCCATTCGTAGTTTATTCGATATTCATTATTAGCTTTTGCTTCGAATCCAATAATGAAATCCTTCGACCTGATAGTTTTTTTTATATTTGTTCCCGGGTCGCGATACTGATCCTGATAATAGAAATATAGTGTGTGGAGTCCCGGTAACAATAAATTTACGGACAATCCTTTCGCAGGTGCGCTATCAACAAAAAGAATGATATTTTCCGGACAGGTTAAAAATGCCAGTGCATCAATTGATCGCTCCTCACCTTCGTACATCTTGTTGTAATTAGGAACGGTCGTGCAGGAAAAAACCAGGAACAATAAAATTGACGCGAACCGGTGATAATATGAAAGAAAACTCATGATACCCCCCTAAACCGACCGTATTTTGGTCAGAGTTCAGTCAAAAAGTAATAATCACCGAGTATAAACCCAACGATATTCGACTTTACGTCAACCTGCGGAAAATGTATTATTTTTATTTTCTTTATACTGCACGTTTGCGAAACATTATTGGGATATTAGCCTTCAAAGGAGCCCCGATCTGAATAAGCTCCCAGTCTCTATCGTGTGCGCGGATGACCTTCTTCAAAATTTCGACCTTACTGTCATCCCGATTACTGTCGTCTTCAAAGTCAATGATTTCAACACGGTACTTCAACGTTCTTTTTCTGCCGTTAATTTTTACATCGATATCGATATTCTGCTCTGCGTCCAGTGTTGGTATTTGAACAACAATCTCTCTCATACGGATTTCCTCTTCAAAATATGGTTATGATTATGGTCATCACTATCCATTCTTTTGCATTATCAATAATTGGATAATTCATTTCATTTATTCATACATGAGCGAGTCTACGGGATTTGTTCTGGCAGCCTTTATTGCCTGGGTGGATACTGTTACTATGGCAATCAGGAAAGCAATCAATCCTGCGATCAAGAATGTCAGGTTGCTGTAATCAATACGGTAATGAAAATTCTCAAGCCAGCGGCGCATTGTCTCGAAGGACAGGGGCCACGACAACGCTGTTGCGATCAGGATGAGTTTTAATATATCGGTAGAAAGCAAAATATAGATATTTGGTACTGAGGCACCCAGAACCTTCCTTATACCGATTTCCTTGGTACGCTGTTCAACAGAATATGAAGCCAGGCCGAACAATCCCAGGCAGGCAACCAAGATCGCCAGGATCGAAAAGGTCGTGACAATTCTTCGGGTACGATATTCCGCTATATACAGTTGATTAAAATCATCATCGAGGAATGTGTATTCAAAGGGTTGATCAACAGCGTATTTTTTCCAAACAGATTCGATAAAATCCAGTGTCCCCTGCACATCTTCCCTGGGAATCTTGACTGCTGTGTAACGACCAAATCCATCGGTTCCAAATAAGGTGAATGTCATGGGACGGATCTCTTGATGCAGGGATTGGAAATGGAAATCCTTTACTATGCCGATAATTTCACTGTGATTGGATTCTCCTGGCGTGTTACCGGGCCTGATCAGCACTTTTCCAATTGGATCGTCAAAACCCAGAACCCTGGCTGCCGCTTCATTTATCACTGCTGATGATGAATCTGCCGGCCGATCAGGAGAATAAAAACGCCCCTTCACTACTTCCAGTCCATAAGCATCGGCATAAGCATAATCTGTGGCAAAAATTGAGAGCAACAGTGCATTCTCGGCCGGTTCTCCAAGTACCTGATGCACTGTATTGCCAAAATTATGTCCGATAAGACTGGTGGAATTTGAAACAGATATAGTCCGCGGATCCTGTCGCAATTCCGATTTAAAAGCTTCTATCTGTTCACCGATGTCATCTGTTTTTTCTACAATCAAGACCTGATCCTTAGAATAACCAAGATCCTTATTCTGGATATAGCTCAGTTGATCATATACTACGATCGCACCGGTGAACAGGGTAATAGAGATTACGAATTGGAAGATAACCAGTGTGCTGCGCAGCAGTGAATTCTTTCCTTGCGCATGTGCTGACCCTTTTAAGACCATTACCGGATTGAAGTTTGCAAGGAAAAATGCCGGGTAACTGCCGGATACCAGCCCCACAGCAACGACCAGTATTATGAAGATCAGGATCATTGCAGGATCGGTGAACAGGCTCATTGTCAGCTGGAGATTTATCATATTATTAAAAGCAGGCAGGATGAGTTGGACGAAAACCATGGCAATAACAAAGGCGATAAAACTGAGCAGGATCGCTTCAGTAAGGAACTGACGGATCAGCTGACTTCTGGTTGATCCCAGTGTCTTCCTGACACCAACTTCCCGGGCACGTTTCGTTGAGCGTGCAGTAGCAAGATTCATAAAGTTTATACAGGCGATCATCAAAATGAAAACTGCAATAGCAGTAAATATTGTTACGTAAAGAGCGTTACCATTAGGTTCTATTTCATATTCCAGGTGTGAGTTTAAATGGATATCCGTCAGGGGCTGGAGATGAAACCCATAGGCAGCACCGCGTTCGATAAGTTGTTCCCAGGAGACACCCATGAACTGTTCGATCTGTGGTCCGGCATATTTATATACCATACCAGGGAACTCATCCTCAACCTGTTGAGCCGGTGTGTTTTTATCAAGAACTAAGTAAGTAAAAAAATTGTTGCTGACCCAGATCGGATCATTGGCCATATCGGGATATGTCATTAAAGATGCTATAAAATCATAATGAAAATGAGAATTCTGCGGAGGATCTTCTACAACACCGGTTATGATATAATCCCTGCGCCGATCTGAATTAAGCGTCTTACCCATGGGATCTTCGGATCCAAAATAGCGATCAGCAGTCGATTCAGTAAGCACTACCGTATTCGGTTGCGTCAGTGCTGTGACTGGATCTCCCTGAATAAAATTAACATCAAACACTTCAAAAAAGGTGGAATCCGCATTGAACCATCTCTCTTCGCTGAATACCTTATCTTCATAGCGAATGACCGGGAAGCCTAAATTACGTACCCGTGTTGATTGAATTACTCCCGGAATTTCTTCCACAAACGCAGATCCGACCGGTGCTGGTGAGACAGCCATATGAAATTCATTGCCTGCCAGCGCACCCCTTGTTGCAACACGGTAGATCTGATCGGATTTCTCGTGATACCTGTCGTAGCTCAGTTCATTTTGAACATAAAGCATTATTAACGTAAAAGCCGTTACACCGATAGCCAAGCCCAGGATGTTGATAAGGGAATAACCTTTATGTTTTAGGATATTTCGAAGAGCTGTGATAACATAATTTCTAAACATATTTCTGCCTTATTTAATAATTATTCATAATGAAGTGAGTCAACGGGATTAGATAAAGCCGCTTTTATAGATTGGAAGCTGACTGTTAACAGTGCCAGTACTAAAGTGATCAGTGAAACTGCGCTCGCCATGATCCAGCTGAATCCCACCTGGAACGCAAATGTGTCAAGCCATTTATTGATTATGGTCCAGGCGATGGGATAAGCGATCACGCTGGAAAGTATGATTAATAGGGTGAATTCTTTGGACAGCAATCCGACTATCCCCGGGACTGTTGCCCCTAATACTTTGCGGATACCGATCTCTTTGGTCCTGTTGGCTGCCGTAAAGGCTGAAAGTCCGAATAGACCAAGGCAACCAATAAAGATCGCAAAAACACTGAAATATCTTGTAAGCCGTTTTAAACCTGCTTCGCTCTGGTATTGATCATTAATAGAGGCATCTAGAAACAGGTAATTAAAAGGCATGGTCGGCACCATTTCCGACCATAGATCGCCGAGCCGTTTCAGGGTTCCGGTAATATCGGATTCTGCGATCTTCAGTGAAATAACATCGATTCCATCAGGATCATTGCTGATGAAAAGCGGCTCAATTTTTTCGCGCAGGGAATAAATATGAAAATCCTCAACCACACCCACAACATTCATGGTATACGGTTCTTCTTCTTCACCTGTAAGATGAGGATTGAAATAGAATTTTTTTCCGATAGGGTCACTCCAGCCAAAATTTCGTGCGGCAGTAGCATTAATGATGACCGATTCGCTGGTGTCTGTTACCAACGCTTCAGAAAAATTTCTACCTTCTGCTATTTTGATATTCATCAGCGGTATATAGTCCGCATCGATCCCCATGAAATCCATGGTCTGAGCTTCGTCTTCGGCAAAACCTTCTGGCATAAAAACACTTTTCTGGACACTTGAGGTCGGTACACGAGAAGAGGTCGCAACACCGATCACCCCGGCAACATTCTTCATTTCCTCTTTAAGGACATGGATGGGTGGTACGCCGGGTTTTTCAACGTCCGTGATGTATAGTATATTCTCTTTATTGAAGCCGAGAGGTTTGTTGTTAAGGTAATTTAACTGGTTGGTTATCGTTACAGTACCGACGAGGAGAGTAATGGGTATTACGAATTGAAAAACAACCAGCACCTGCCGTAATCTGGAATTTGAAGATCCGCTCCTAAGATTTCCTCCAAGGATAACACTGGGTTTGAATTTTGACAGGTACACGGCTGGGTATATTCCCGCTAAGAGACCAGAGATTACCGCCAGACCCAGGATGACAGGAATAACTCCTGCTGAAGTCCAAAAACCCAATTCCATATCATGGCCAACAACAATATGAAATTTATTGAATGTCAACACAAGGATCAGGATGGTGCCTAAAACGGCAATGAGGCTGAGAATGATCGATTCGCTGAGGAATTGTCCTGTTAACTGTTTCCGTGTTCCCCCAAGCGTCTTGCGAATTCCGACTTCTTTTGCTCGGAAAGCAGACCGGGCAGTGGAAAGGTTAATGAAATTAACACATGCCATCAACAGTACAAAAAGGGCGATCACTGAAAAAAGATAGACTTGCGCAATGTCACCATTATTATCGACATCAATGGACATATTTGAGTAAAGGTGGATCCGGTTTAAGGGCTGAATTAAGAAGGTAATTGAACCCCCGATAGCCGTTAGGATAGGTCCCAGATGCTCATTCACAAGTTCCGGAAATTTTGCTTCCAGAGCTGCCGGATCAGCATTCTCCGCTAGTAATAAATAGGTACCCATGGAAAATGACATCCATTCCTCCATCATCTGGGGATTCAAGTCCTTTAATGTTTCAATGGAACGGATCATCGTAAAGGATAAGTGTGAATTACTTGGAAAATCCTTTAAGATACCGGTTACCGTATAATCCACGCCGTTGACAGTAATTAGATTATTCATAGGATCAGTATTCGGAAAATATTTTTCCGCAGTGGCTTCGGACAGAACAACAGAATTAGCAGCGATTAACGCAGTTTCTACATTTCCCTGAATGAGAGGAAAATCAAAGACCGAAAAGATCGAAGCGTCAGCAAAAGTCACATCCTCCTCCTGAAATTGACGATCTTCAAATTTCACAGGAGTACTTTCAGATCCTGTGATACGAACAAAATCTTCAACTTCCGGATATAATTCTTTAACGGCAGGTCCGGTTGGACCATTGGTGACCGGAGCTTGAATATTACTTCCAAGATTCGCATCAATAAGGATCCTGTATATTCTGTCTGCATTTTGGTGAAATCGATCGAAGCTCAACTCATTCCCTACCCAGGCCATAATCAGAACACAGCAAGCCATTCCAATTGATAAACCGGATATATTTATCAATGAATAGAGTTTAAATTTCCAAAGATTTCTAAAAGCGGTTTTGATGTAATTAGCTGCCAACATGGTAATTCTCTATTGTGTCAATTCAAAACAGAGTTATGATTTAGCCGGATTATAAACTGTTTGAAAGCCAGTTTATTAAACATGCCAGCCGAAAATCAGACGTGGAATTTCCCGTTAATATTCTCGGTAACTATCTGTCCATCAAATAAATGTATCGTGCGATGCGCATATTCAGCATAAGCCGGTGAATGAGTGACCATAACGATAGTAGTACCGCTTTCATTAAGTTCGGTCAAGAGCTTCATGACTTCATCGCCGTGAGCCGAATCCAGATTACCAGTAGGCTCGTCGGCCAGGATCATTTTGGGATCGGAGACCAGCGCTCGTGATACTGCAACACGCTGCTGTTGTCCGCCGGACAACTGTTGCGGGAAATGGCCACTTCGATGACCGATGCCCATATGTTCCAATACTTCATTTACTTTTTTCTTGCGATCGGCTGTAGAAGCCCCGAGATAAAGCAGCGGTAGTTCGACATTTTCAAAAACGGTCAGTTCATCTATCAGGTTGAAACTTTGAAAGACAAAACCGATATTCTCTTTCCGTAGATTGGCACGCTGCCGTTCCGAATATCCTGACACCTCAAAATCCAGAAAGTGGTACTCTCCCCTTGTCGGATTATCCAAAAGTCCCAAGATATTCAGCAAAGTTGATTTCCCGCATCCCGAAGGTCCCATAACCGCAACGAATTCACCTTCCTTTACTTCAAGGTTAACTTCATTCAATGCCGTTGTTTCGACTTCTTCCGTGGTAAATACTTTTACCATTTTGTTTGTTTTTATCATTGTTTTCTCCATGATAAGTATTGATCGATATTTTTCAAAATTTTATTGTTCCTT
>JAZGBQ010000302.1:0-2086 GCA_036476435.1 Fidelibacterota bacterium | reverse complement strand
CTCCTACTTCTGAAATTTCTTGAAAGGATGCACCTTTGATCCTTAATTCAAATTCATTTACACGTCCATGAAGAAAAACCGGATGCGTATGAGGATCGACAAATCCAGGTGTTACCAATGCCTGCCTGCAATCTATTTCGATGTTTGCTTCTCCCACCTTTGACCCAATAGCTGATATATGCCCATCATTAATTAAAATTTCAGCATCTGCCAGAGTGATCAATTTATTCCTAACAGTAGCGAAAGTTACCAGCTGGCCGATATTTTTAAATTTTATGGACGATATCATTCTGTCTTATTCCCGAGATTTATCAACTACTGCTTCATCATGGGTATGTCTACCTGCCACTTACGAGCATTTTCAATAGCGCTTTCATAACCGGCATCCGCATGGCGTAGAATGCCCATACCAGGATCATTAGTCAATACTCTTGCAAGTCTTTTTTCCATCTCTTCGGAACCATCGGCTACAACCACTTGCCCAGCATGTACTGCAAGGCCCATTCCAACTCCACCACCCTGATGAATGGATACCCAACTAGCACCACTGGAAGTACTGACGAGTGCGTTCAGTAATGGCCAATCTGCAATAGCGTCCGATCCATCTTTCATGGCTTCCGTCTCGCGATACGGAGATGCTACCGAACCACAATCCAGATGATCGCGACCAATGACAATTGGTGCCTTCAATTCTCCCGATGCCACCATATTATTCAAAGCCACACCAAAAAGTCCCCGCTGCTGATAACCCAGCCAGCAGATACGAGCTGGCAGACCTTGAAATTGTACATTATTCTGAGCCATGGTAATCCACCGCACCAGTGATTTATCCTCAGGAAATAATTCCATCACTTTCTCATCTGTTCTGTTAATGTCATCAGGATCCCCAGAGAGAGCAACCCAACGGAAAGGTCCCCTTCCCTCGCAGAATAATTGTCTTACATATGCCGGTACAAATCCCGGATAATCAAATGCATTCTTCACACCAGCCTTAAATGCCTGTCCACGAAGATTATTTCCATAATCAAAACAGATTGCACCCATTTTTTTAAGTTTGAGGATGCCGCGTACATGTTCAGACATAGAACGAAAACTTTCTTTAATGTATTCCTTAGAATTAGATTTTCTAAGATTCAGTGCGTCTCTTAATGACATACCGTTCGGAATATATCCATCCAATTCATCATGCGCCGATGTTTGATCAGTAACCATGTCTGGTATAATACCCAACTCTGCAATTTGAGGGACTATATCCGCGGCATTTCCGATTAATCCTATAGACAATGGCCGTTTCTTAACAACAGCGTCCCGGGCAAGTGCCAGGGCTTCATTAATTGATTCGGTAGCCATATCCAAATACTTTGTATCAAGCCGACGTTGGACACGATGCTCATCAATCTCAATTGCAATTACAACACCATTATTCATCGTGACCGCCAGCGGTTGGGCGCCACCCATACCACCTAAACCGGCAGTCAATATCCATTTACCAGACAAATCACCCTTAAAATGCGCGTCGGCTGCCGCAGAAAACGTTTCATAAGTACCTTGTAGGATTCCTTGCGAACCTATGTAAATCCAGCTTCCAGCGGTCATTTGGCCATACATCATCAATCCTTTTTTATCCAGCTCGTTGAAAACATTCCAACTAGCCCAATTCGGTACCAGATTCGAATTGGCAATTAATAATCTGGGGGAGTATGTATGCGTTTTTAATACACCGACTGGCTTACCGGATTGAATGAGCATTGTTTCATCGTTTTTTAAACGTTTTAATGTTTCTAAGATGGAATGGTAACAATCCCAATTACGGGCTGCTTTTCCTTTACCTCCGTATACAATGAGTTCATCAGGATTTTCAGCTACTTCGGGATCAAGATTATTCTGAATCATTCTGAATGCAGCTTCCTGATGCCATCCCTGGCACGTCAAAAGGTTACCTGTCGGTGCATGAATTATTTTTTTTGCCATTTCATTTTATTCCTGAATAAAAATTCAATTGATATTCTATAATTTATTTTGAAATAATTTTACAAACATCGCATACGGATTGATGAATACCTCTTTTAATCGAAAACCTTTGCTA
>JAZGBQ010000301.1:0-12827 GCA_036476435.1 Fidelibacterota bacterium | reverse complement strand
ATACACATAAAATTGAGATACGCATCAGATTGCCTCGCAAAAGGCCAGAAGTTCCATCAATCGAGCAAGTTTGGAGGATTGGTGACTGGTTTGAAAGAGAAGTATTTGATATGTATGGGATCAGATTCAAAGGTCATCGTGACTTAAGACGAATGCTGCTACCGGAAGATTGGGTAGGATGGCCGTTGCGAAAGGATTACGCCATGCCTGAATTGTATCACGGGATAATTATCCCAAAGGTAAAAGAGGAATGGGAGTAATTCACAACGATGAAATGGTCCTGAATATCGGACCACAACATCCCAGCACTCACGGTGTTCTACGGCTTAAGGTTAAAACCGATGGGGAAATCGTTTCTGATATTCAGCCGGTGATCGGTTATTTGCACCGTTGTTTTGAAAAACATTGTGAAAATCTTCCATATGAACAAATAATTCCCTTTGTTGACCGTTGCGATTATATCGCTTCTATGAACAATGGTTTTGGATATGTAACTACTGTTGAAGAGCTCATGGGGATCCAGGTACCAGAACGGGTGGAATATATCCGGATTATTATGGCAGAGCTCAACCGCATTGCCAGTCACTTATTAGCATTGGGTACTTTCGGACTTGATGTTGGAGCATTCACGCCATTTCTATACATGTTTCGAGACCGTGAAAGGATCTTGGATTTGTTTGAAATAACCTGTGGAGCTAGACTGTTGTATAATTACATGTGGATTGGTGGATTATCACATGATCTGCCGGTGGGATTTGTTGAATCAGCTTATGAATTTCTTGATTACTTTGAACCTCAATTAAAAGAATATCACGACCTCCTTGCATATAATAAAATCTTTATTGAACGGACAGGTGATGTTGGTGTACTTCCACCGGAAGTTGCTGTGAGTTACGGTGTGACCGGTCCTAATCTTCGGGGATCCGGTGTGAAATGGGATCTGCGCAAAAACGAGCCCTATTCGATCTATGATCGTTTTGAATTTGATGTGCCCGTTGGAGAGGGTGAAATGGGTACGGTTGGTGACTGCTGGGATCGTTACTGGGTCAGAGCCCTTGAAATGGCACAGAGTGTAAAGATCGTCCGTCAGGCTTTAGACCAGTTACCAAATGATGGAAACGTGCACGAATCCTTACCGAAAAAGGTACGTCCGCCAAAGGGATCTATCTATCAGCGAACTGAAACCCCGCGGGGAGACCTGGGATTCTATATTATAAGCGACGGATCAAATGTGCCCCTTCGAGTAAAAATGCGTTCACCAGCGTTTACTGCATTGAGTGTTCTAAATGAGATAGCATCAGGATGGATGCTTTCTGATATCCTTGTGATCTTGGGAAGCCTTGACATCGTATTGGGAGAAATTGATCGATGACCGTTGATGCATTAATCCGATGGTTTCAATCCTGGACCGCCAGCGGGGGAAATATCACTTTTCTTTTAATTCTTTCCGTGATTTTATTAGCCCTTCCAGTTTTTTTAATCATGGCAGTTAATGCATTAGTTGCGGTTTATGCCGAACGTAAACTATCCGCATTTATGCAGGACCGCGTTGGTCCCATGGGCCAGGGTCCGGGTTTCCATGCAGGAAAGTGGGGAATTTTTCAAACCGTTGCTGATGCTATAAAATTGTTATTAAAAGAAGACATAATACCAGAAGCAGCGGACAGGAAACTTTTTATCCTGGCCCCTTACGTCATGTTTTTAGGTGCATTTATAGCCCTGGCAGCCGTGCCCTTCAATCAGAAACTGCTTGTTGCGGACATGAATATCGGTATTTTTTATATCGTTGCGGTCGGGTCATTAAGTGTATTGGGAATTCTACTTGCAGGCTGGGCATCAAATAATAAATGGTCACTCTACGGTGCCATGCGTTCAGCAGCACAAATCGTTAGTTACGAAATTCCGGCAGCGCTTTCAATAATTGCAGTGATTTTGCTGACTGGAACGTTAAGTATGCAAGGGATTGTTCAAAGCCAGGCAGGCGTTATATGGGGCTTTTTACCCAATTGGGCAGTATTTAATAATCCTTTTACATTTCTGGCATTCTTCATCTATTTCATTAGTAGTGTAGCTGAAGTAAACCGTACACCCTTTGATATCCCTGAGGCTGAATCGGAACTGGTCGCAGGTTTTCACACGGAATATTCCGGACTACGCTGGGCATTTTTCTTCCTGAGTGAATACGCAAACATGTTAGTTGTCAGTGCCGTCGCTGTTGTAGTTTTTCTTGGTGGATGGCAAAGCCCCATAGCCGGTGTAATGACGTCAGCCTGGTGGGGCCTGTTTTGGTTTTTAGGAAAAGTAACAATTGTTATACTCATCATGATCTGGTTCCGCTGGACTTTCCCAAGACTACGTGTGGATCAGCTTATGAATGTATGCTGGAAAGTTCTATTACCTATCGCACTTTTGAATATTTTTGGTACAGGGTTGTGGAGCCTATTTATCGGGTGATGTAATGAGCAAGTATATAGTGAATATATGGCAATCTGTATCCACCTTACTCATCGGTATGGGGATTACAATCCGTCATTTGATTAGGATTCGGAAAGGCAATGTAACACTTCAGTATCCAAAAGAAAAATGGCCGCAACCGCAAAGAAAAATTGGATTTGATCCAAAAGTCTATAATATAATCAGATCAAAGTTACATGTGGATATTGATGATTGTATCGGCTGTCTAAAATGCGTACGTGCTTGTCCGGTGGATTGCATAACAATTGAGACATTAAAAGTACCAAAGGGGACAGACATCGGAATGACTTCTAACAATACTACAAAAAGACTGTTGGTTAAGCGTTTCGATATTGATATGTCAGAATGCCTGTATTGTAATCTCTGTGTCTATCCCTGTCCGGAAGAGTGTATTTATATGACTGGTGGTCCTAATTCTGAGAAAAAGACGATCGATTATGAATTTTCTAAATATGACCGCAGTGAGCTGTTATTCACTTTTGCGAAAATCACTGAAAAAGAGATCGCTGAATTGACGGCCGAACCAAATGAACTGCCCCATGCCGACGAACCGGGAGGTGAGGCATGACCACAATAATCTTCTGGATTTTTGTACTGTTCACAGTCGTATCCGCCTTTAAAGTTGTGCACTCTCATAATTTGATATATGCTGCCTTGTCCTTGTTGTTAACATTATTCGGAGTAACAGCACTGTACGTGTTCCTTTGGGCTGATTTTCTAGCTGGTGTGCAAATCGTTGTATACATTGGTGGAATTCTCATCCTGCTTTTATTCGGCATCATGCTAACTCATAAGATCACATCAATTCAGATTACACAATTAAATATGCAGCGTGGAGTTGCCGGGGCATCGGCACTTGGTATTTTAATAATATTACTGTGGATGATCTTTAGAACACCGTGGTTTACAATGACATCATCGGAGCCCCTTGGAACAGTGCGAGAGATCGGTATCCTGCTGATGTCTGACTATCTGCTCCCATTTGAAGTGGCATCAGTTTTACTTTTAGCCGCTCTAATTGGAGCAGCCATGCTCTCGAGGAAAACGGAATAATGGATGTGCTTCAGAATTATCTGGTAGTAGCAGCTATCCTTTTCGTGCTTGGTATTTATGGTGTCATGACCAGGCGTAATGGTATCGCAGTGCTTATGGGAATAGAACTGATCTTGAATGCGGCTAATTTGAACTTTGTGGCATTTGCAAGGTTTGGCGGCATGAATCTATCCGGTCACATCTTCGCACTTTTTGTCATTATTATGGCTGCAGCAGAAGCAGCTGTCGCACTCGCGATTATTATCAATTTGTATAATCATTTTCGAACTATCAATGTTGATGAGGCCGGAAAGTTGAGACGATGAATATTTTTCTTCAATACACCCTCTTAATTTATCTTCTTCCCTTGGGAGCTTTCGTCATTCAGATTCTAGTTGGCAAACGACTTCCACGGCAGGGTGATTGGTTATCCATTTCAGCCATACTTACTACTTTAGCTTTATCGATAGCACTTATGGCAGGAATGATACTTGATTATAATCCTGATTTTCGTGAGGAATTCTCAGTTACTTGGATGGATCTTGGTGACTTTAAGATATCAATGGGTTTTCTGATCGATAATATAACCATCATAATGCTTTTTGTGGTGGCCTTGATATCCAGTATGAGTCAAATATTTTCACTGAAATACATGGAAGGCGATCCTAGGTACTCCCGGTATTATGCCTATTTATCACTCTTTACATTCAGCATGAATGGTATAGTGCTGGCAAACAACCTGGTACTTTTGTACATGAGTTGGGAACTTGTTGGCCTAAGTTCATACCTGCTCATTGGATTTTGGTTTGAGAAAGATTCAGCTGCCAATGCTGGTAAAAAAGCTTTCCTGACTAACCGTGTGGGGGATATTGGATTTTTTATCGGGATCATGTTATTATTTACGGCAATCGGATCATTTGATTATGCACAAATATTTTCCGGTGTCGCAGATGGATATATTTCAGGATCGGTGCTTACATTAGCTGGGATAGGATTATTCATGGGTGCGGTCGGAAAATCAGCACAGGTTCCATTACATATTTGGCTCCCGGATGCTATGGAGGGCCCTACCCCGGTCTCAGCCCTTATCCATGCCGCCACCATGGTTGCCGCCGGCGTTTTCATGCTGGTCAGGATCTTCCCATTGCTAACACCGGATGCACTAATTCTTATTGCCTATGTAGGTGGGATAACAGCGTTCTTCGCTGCTACTATTGCCATAACACGGACTGATATAAAACAGGTACTTGCATATTCGACTGTCAGTCAATTAGGTTATATGGTACTGGCGGTAGGTACCGGAGCCTACGTAGCTGCATTTTTCCATTTGTTAATACATGCCATGTTCAAAGCGAATTTGTTTTATTGTGCCGGTAGTGTTATTCATTCTATGCATCATGCTCTGGATCGTGCCAAAGATCATGATACCGATGCCCAGGATATGCGGAACATGGGCGGAATAAAGATACGTATGCCAATTACCTACCGTGCCATGTTAATCAGCACGCTAGCAATATCGGGTGTACCACTATTTTCCGGATTTATATCCAAGGATGCCATATTAGCAGGAACCTTAGCACTGGTGGAGCGCTCCCCGCAGCATAGTTTACTGGTTGTATTTGGTTTTGGTGCAGCTCTTCTCACGGCTTTCTACATGTTCAGGATGATGTACCTGACATTTCACAATGAACCAAAACGACCTGAACTTACACCGGACATTAAAGAATCACCGACTGAAATGCTCATTCCCTTGGTAATTCTGGGGACATTAAGTTTTTACATTTTTTATACCTTACCAAATTGGAATCCACTGTCAGAATCAGGATGGTTCACATATTTAGTCCCAGCTCGCGATTCTGTTGTTCCGGGGCACATCAATCTATCTGCTCACGAAATTGAAGAAGGTGTGCATCACAGCCATTTCACTGCAATGATTTTGTCACTATTAGTAGCTGGAACAGGTATTTTATTAGCTTGGCGCATGTATCTTCGCCAGACTCTCTCAGCCGAAATGTGGGCTCGAAAGTTGAGACCGTTGTATAATCTCTCACTACATAAATTTTATGTGGATGAAGTATATGAAAAAGTATTGTATAGACCATTTTTGAAGTTGGCTGACTTGGTGGCATACCTGGATTGGGATTTATATGATAAATATATAGTTAATGGGGTTGGCCGATTAACAGAAAGATTGTCAAAATTCTCAGGTGATACAGATTATAATGGTCTGGATCAGGGAATTATTGATGGAATCGGCCGGAACGCACGAAGGTCAGGAATAGTTTTGAGAAAAATCCAGACAGGCAGAATCCAGAACTACATATTGTTCGCGGCTCTAGGGCTTCTTATACTGATTATTTTGCAGGTGGTTTAAGGATTAATGCAAAACTGGAAAAACACAATATTTAAGGAATTAATATGCTAACTCATATTCTTAGCTGGCTCATTTGGTTACCTGTTGTAGGGATGGTGATCATTGTCTTTATTCCACGGGAACGTGTAGATATCGTCCGCATCGTCGCCGCCGTTGCGACTGGACTACAATTATGGCTGGCGATAATTCTATGGACGCAATTCGATCCTGAAGTAGGTGGTTTTCAATTCATGGAGCGGTTAAAATGGATCCCATCGTTTAACATCGCCTATACGTTGGGGGTTGATGGATTAAGCCTGCCAATGGTCCTGTTGACGCCATTGTTATCTTTTTTAGCTATATTTGTGAGCTGGAATATAAAACAAGCGGAAAAAGGGTATTTTGCGCTATTTCTGCTGTTGGATGCAGGAATGCTTGGTGTGTTTGTAGCACTTGACTTCTTTTTGTTTTATGTGTTCTGGGAAGTGATGTTGCTGCCCATGTATTTCTTGATCGGGATGTGGGGTGGTCCACAGCGTATTTATGCAGCTATCAAATTTTTCCTGTTCACACTTTTTGGTTCCGTACTAATGCTCATTGCTATACTAGCACTTTATTTCACGTGCGGTCAGACTTTTGACATGATTACGCTCATGGACACTGCCCCGGTAGCGCTGGACGGTGTACTATGGTGGGGAATGAGTGCTATCAAAGTAATTTGGATTTTACTATTTATTGGCTTTGCAATAAAAGTACCGATCTTTCCCTTCCATACCTGGCTGCCACTGGCACATGTTGAGGCACCTACAGCTGTATCGGTTATCCTTGCAGGAGTGCTATTAAAAATGGGAGTGTACGGCCTGTTACGGGTGAATTATGGTATGTTACCGGAAGCTGTCTGGTGGTTCGTTGGTGCAATTGCAGTACTCGGACTGATAAATGTTATTTGGGGTGCTTTATGCGCCCTGGCCCAGAAGGATCTGAAAAAACTGGTGGCTTATTCCAGTATCAATCATATGGGTTATGCATTGCTGGGAATGGCCGCAGTTGTTGCAGCAGGCGAAATGAATGGGAATAATTTTGCAGCGGCACAAGCGGGGCTCAGTGGTGCGGTTTTTCAAATGTTCAATCACGGGACCATATCTGCAATGCTGTTTATTTTGGTCGGGGTGATCTATGATCGTGCCCACCATCGCGAGATTGGAGGATTTGGCGGTCTGGCCAAACAGATGCCGATTTTTGCTGGGATTACCGCTGTTGCCTTTTTCGCAGGACTGGGATTACCGGGATTATCCGGTTTCATTAGCGAATTCATGTGTTTCGTTGGAGCCTTTCCTGTGTTCAAAACGATCGTGATAATCAGCACATTGGGTATTCTGATTAATGCTGCATATTTCCTGCGGGCATATCAACGAGTGTTTTTTGGGGAGTTGAATGAAAAATATACCGATCTACCCGAAATCAACAGCCGTGAACTGTTTGCAGTTGTACCGCTGGCGATAATTACCATATTTCTTGGAATTTTCCCGGCACCTTTCCTGAACATGATCCGAACCACCATGACAGAAATCATTGATCAGGTTGTTACGCTAGGAGGGACGATCGGTCTGTTTTAGACCGGTCTAGCAATTTTACATGGATAATCTTCAAAGCATCCAGTACTTCTGGCCGGAACTGATCATAGTATTTACTTTGATCATAACGATCTTCGTCGATTTTTTATACAGTGATTCGGCTTCTTATCGAACAGGATATTGGTCATTAGCAGGACTTGTCATTTCATCTTTAGTCTTATCGATTCAAGGAATTGATGTCGTAACTACCTTATTTAGAGATATGCTGGCGTACGATCCTTTCGCTTTGTTCTTTAAAGTAATAATAGCCATTTCAACAATCTTTATAATCCTCGTTAGCCTGAGCACGAATGAATACAAGAACACTCGGGTTGGGGAACACTTTATTCTAATCCTCGTCATGGTGTTAGGTATGATGCTCATGGTTTCATCCATAGACCTGATCATGGTTTATTTAGCTATTGAGACTGTGTCAATTTCATCATTCATATTAGCCGGTTACCTTAAAAGCGAAAGACGGTCTAGTGAATCTTCTCTTAAATATGTCATCTATGGAGCGTTTTCATCAGGTTTAATGCTGTTTGGATTAAGCATTTTATTTGGTCTGACCGGAACAACAAAGATATTTGAAATTCGGGAAGTTTTGATCAATATCGGTGGGGATGCACAATTTGCCATCATTTTGGCCGGAGTCTTTATATTGGCTGGATTTGGCTACAAAATTTCCGCTGTTCCCTTCCATTTCTGGACACCGGATGTATACGAAGGAGCTCCTACTCCTATTACGGCATATCTATCGGTTGCTCCAAAAGCAGCTGGTTTTGCATTGATAATCCGATTTTTCCATACGGTTTTCACTGATACTGGAGCTCTCACTTCAACAAGCTGGCTTAGTCAAACCGCACTGCCCTGGCCGGAAATAATGGCTATTCTTGCGGTCATCACAATGACGCTGGGAAATTTGGTGGCAATTCAACAGGATAATGTGAAGCGAATGCTGGCGTATTCTAGTATTGCCCATGCGGGTTATATGTTAATGGCTATCCCTATGCTTTCCGGTGAGGGCATCCAGGCGATCATGCTTTACATGCTTATGTATCTTATGATGAATCTAGGCGCTTTTTTTGTGGTGATCGTTGTTAAAAATAAAACCGGCGGGGAAACATTTGAGGATTTTAAAGGGTTTGGCTGGAAAATGCCTGTTGTAGGCGTGATTATGTCTATTTTTATGTTCTCCCTCATTGGACTTCCACCTACAGCAGGTTTTATAGGGAAGTTTTATTTATTTGCTGCTGTCATCAAGGCCGGACCTGGATTTTATTGGCTAGCAGTCATCGGCGTTATTAATAGTGTAATATCTTTGTATTATTATATGCGGGTAGTTCGCATGATGTTCCTGGAAGGATCCAAACAAGAGCAAACAACTCTTCCGGGAACGTTGCTAACTGTTTTACTCATTTGCCTGGCTGTTCCAACCTTACTGCTGGGGATATACTGGGCGCCTGTTTCAGACTGGGTCAGGAATTCGTTAATGTTTTTCACTCAGGGTTTGTAAACTTTAACCTCTATAATCAGACCACGATTATGACACACTTAAAAATCCGGAAAGGCCACAATATTCGGATACAAGGAGAGCCTGAAAAAACTATTCTTTCTACTGCCCAGCCATCTTCAGTTGCATTGAAACCAGTAGAATTTTCCTATGTAAAGCCGAAACTTCTGGTGGATATCGGCGATCACGTACAAATTGGCACACCGCTATTTTTTGATAAACTGAACCCGGAAATAAAATGGGGGTCACCAGGGGCAGGTGCCGTAAAAGCTATCCAATATGGCGAAAGACGTGTTATAGAGAAGATCGAAATTGAACTGGATAAGGCTGAAGAATCGATTCCGTTACAGCCGAATATTGGATCTGGCATTAGTAATATTGACCGGCAAACGATAATTGATACGCTGTATAAAGCCAGTTTTTGGTCTCATTTTCGTCAGAGACCTTTTAATAAAGTTGTAAATCCCAAAGGCAGTGCCCCATCCCGGATATTTGTATCGGTAATGAATACAGCCCCATTAAGTGTAGATCTGAATTTGGTGCTTCAGGGGGAAACAACTGGATATTTTTCATCGGGATTGACTATTCTTTCAAAATTGACAGACGGAAAGGTACATGTATGCTACCACGAGGATTTCGGACTGAATTTAGAAACTGTATCAGAAAAAATTGAATCCCACTTGGTATCTGGACCTCATCCCGCAGGAAATATAGGTATTCAGATTCATCATATTGATCCACTAAAACCTGGAGAAATTATATGGACCATCAGTGCTCAATCTGTGATCATGTTGGGGAAAATGTTTCAAACTGGTAAAATAGATCCTGTTATCATTGTATCTGTTGGTGGACCGTCCGTGATGAATCCGGCGCATTACAGAACGAGGTTAGGTGTTAATATAGGTTCACTTATTGATGGATTGCTGGACGTTAATGATCAACACCGGATCGTTGATGGAGATGTATTGACTGGCCGTAAAAGTAGTGTTGACGATTTTCTAGGATTTTATAATTCGACTGTATCGGTTCTACCCATAGACCGAAGTAAGCCTTTTCTTGGCTGGATTCAGCCAGGATCTACAGCTAAGACCTATAGTCTCACGCGTTCGTTTTTTGGATCAGGGAGCAAGCGGCTTTTCCGATTTTCTACGAGACAGAACGGCACTTTGAAAGCGTTGGTGCCTATCAATGCCTGGGAGGACGTGTTGCCTATGGATATCCTGCCAAATCCATTGTACAGGAGTATCCTGGCAGGAGATATTGAAGAAATGGAGAAACTTGGAATCCTTGAATGTGATGAAGAAGATTTTGCTCTATGCTCATTTGCTTGTCCAAGTAAGATCGATCTTGGATCTGTAATCCGAAAGGGGCTTGATCTTATGGAGATCGAAAGTTAAATGAGGTTTCTGAAGAACTTATACGAACGGATTCGCCCGGAATTCGAGGAAGGTGGAAAACTTACAAGGCTGTATCCTGTCTTTGAGATGATGGATAGCATCACTTTTTGGACAAATAAGGAAACCGAATCCGGACCACACATTCGCGATAGTATTGATCTCAAACGGACAATGATCCTGGTGGTAATTGCATTAATACCAGCAACACTTTTTGGCATATTAAATGCTGGTTACCAAGAATCTATAGTGATGGGATTTGAAAGAGGTTGGCTCACTAATTTCTGGGTAGGCTTGAAATTATTCATCCCAATTTTGGTGGTTTCATACACTGTGGGCGGCTTTTGGGAGATGCTTTTTGCAGTTATTCGTAAACATGAGGTTGATGAAGGATATCTTGTTACAGGTTTGCTGATTCCACTGATCATGCCGGTAACAATTCCGTTATGGCAGGTGGCAGTTGCAACCACGTTTGGGGTTGTTATTGGAAAAATGATTTTTGGCGGTACTGGGATGAATATATTTAATCCGGCTTTGGTGACACGTGCATTTATTTTCTTTGCTTACCCGACACAGATCTCTGGTGATAAGGTCTGGATAAAAGCAGTAGATGGATTTTCTGGAGCAACACCTTTGGCAATTCCCGCCGCAGCTATAGGAGAAAATGCCGTTGATCTGCTTGAAAAAGTTCAACAATTTGATTATTCATGGTGGAATATGTTCATGGGTTGGATCCCTGGTTCACTGGGTGAGACCAGTGCTGTGATGATACTTGTTGGTGCCTTGTTTTTAGCATTCACAAAAATTGGCTCCTGGCGAATAATGATTGGTTCAGTCGTCGGTTTGCTAATTACTTCCTTAATGACTAATTATTTTTCAGGATATTCAACAAATACAATGCTATCGTTGCCGCCCCATTACCATTTAGTTATGGGTGGCTTTTTATTTGGGACAGTGTTTATGGCAACCGATCCTGTATCGGGCACCTATACCGACAGGGGAAGGTGGATCTATGGATTTTTCATAGGAATGTTAACGGTGGTGATTCGTGCCATCAATCCTGCGTACCCGGAAGGAACCATGCTGGCAATCCTGCTTATGAACGCATTTTCACCGTTGATTGATTATTTTGTTGTCCAGGGTAATATTAAAAAGAGGATGGCACGTTATGCGAAGTAATTTGTATGTCCTCACATTTATGTCCGGAATTACTGTAGTGCTGGGATTTCTTTTATCTTTCGCGGCATCCTCATTGAAGGAAAGGCAGGATTTCAATGTTGAGATCGACATGAAAAGAAATATTCTGAAATCATTGAACATACCTGAGGATGCCGCGCGTGTATTGACTACCGATGAAATTGAGCCGCTTTTTGATGAAAAAGTGATAACTCTCCTCATTAATGAGGATGGTGCTGTAACTGAGGATGGGACCATGCCGCTCTATGTCAAATCTACAAATGGGGTCAGTGAGGGGTATTCAATTCCTATTTCGGGTAAAGGTCTCTGGTCTACCATTTATGGTTATTTAGCAATCGAGCCTGATGGAAAGACGGTAAAAGGACTGACATTTTATAAACACGGCGAAACTCCCGGTTTAGGCGGTGAGATTGAGAAGGAATGGTTTACGTCCAACTTTAAAGGAAAACAGATTGTAAGCCCTTATGGAGAATTGGTCGGTATTCAAGTAATCAAAGGGCAAGTTGATCCTGAAGACCTTGAAGCGTACCATAAAGTTGATGGTATTTCAGGAGCAACCATGACCACAAAAGGATTGAACAAGTTTTTAATTGCCAATCTGGAGTCCTATAATCCATTTTTTCAGAATCTGAGGGTAGTTGGGGAATAATCCCATGAGCTTATTAAGTAAAAAATCAAGACTGGTTTTAAAAGATCCGCTGATTAATAATAATCCGATTAGTTTTCAGATTCTCGGCATTTGTTCGGCACTTGCAGTTACTGTGAAAATGGACACTGCTGTTGTCATGACCTTAGCAGTTATCTTTGTCCTATCCATGTCAAACACTATTATCGCTGCACTGCGAAAATGGATTCCCGGTCGTGTTCGTATAATCGTCATGCTAACGGTCATAGCTTCATTGGTTATACTTACAGACCAGGTATTGCGTGCCTTCATGTATGATATCAGCAAACAACTCTCTGTGTTCGTCGGGTTAATCATTACAAATTGTATTGTAATGGGGCGTGCAGAGGCATTTGCCATGCAAAATACACCAGGAAAAGCATTTCTGGGCGGATTGGGTAACGCTCTGGGATATGGTATGATTCTCGTAGCAGTTTCGTTTTTCAGGGAATTATTTGGGAGTGGTTCTGTTTTTGGTCTACAGATAATACCGCAGGCGATGTATGACGCCGGTTATTCCAATATTGGATTATTTGTTTTATCACCTGGTGCTTTCATCATTCTAGGTTTAATTATTTGGGCTCAG
>JAZGBQ010000300.1:0-5929 GCA_036476435.1 Fidelibacterota bacterium | reverse complement strand
GAACGTCTTACATCTGAAGCAGTTAACCTCGCCAATAGCGTTCCCTGTGGTCCGGTCCATGTGAATGTTCCATTTCGAGAACCATTTTATCCGGATATAGAAGATAATTTTGATAGTGCCACAATTTCCGATGTGAAAGTGATTCGTGAGCTCACTAATGATTATAGTCTGAGTCAGGAGCAGTGGGAAGAATTATTGCCTGAATTAAAATCTTACAACCGTTGCGTCATCATCGCCGGACAGAGCCAAATGAATCCTGGAATGGTTCAAATCTTATCTTCCATATCTGATAAACAACAAATACCCATCGTCGGCGACATTATTTCTAATAATCATGAAATAAAGCATTGCATCAGGCACCATGATATTTTTCTGCAACAGAAGAAGCAGATAAAAAAAGGATTATTAGAGCCGGATCTTGTCTTGACATTTGGTAATTCACTCATCTCAAAAAACCTCAAAGTATATTTAAGAAATAAACAAAAGATTACCCATTGGCAAATCCAACCTTCAGGTAAAGTCGCAGATATATTCAAATCACTGAAAAAGATAATCCGCTGTACACCACAATCTTTTTTCTCCAGAATGTTAACTGAATTTGATGCCCGAAAGGTCCGAGATGACTTCTTTGGTGTCTGGCAAGAAGCAGAACAAGGTGCAGAAGAATTTTTAAACAAATATATGTCCGGAAACCAGATATTTTCTGAATTAAAAGTGATGAATAAAATCCTTAACCATTTACCTGAAAATTGTGACCTTCATCTTGGAAATAGTATGCCCGTGCGATATGCTAATATGATCGGCATCAATAATTCTGAAGGGATAACCGTATTTTCAAATCGCGGCACGTCCGGGATTGACGGTGTTTTGAGTACCGCAGTTGGACATGCACTGAATAGTACGAAAATGAATATAGTAATCCTGGGGGATATGTCGTTTTTCTACGACCGTAATGCACTCTGGAATAAGATTCCAAAACAGAATCTGAGAATTATTGTCATCAATAACCATGGCGGCGGCATTTTTAAACACCTCAAGGAATCTGGTAAGCAGTCTGAAGTCGACGAATTATTTGTAACGCAACAAGATTATACGGTAAAACCGGCAGCCGACGAATATGGCTTCGAATATTTTTTATGTAAATCAGTAAATGAATTGGAATTAAGATTACCAATATTTTTCAGTAACGATGCTGTTCAAAAAATTCTTGAAATCCCAATAGAATTAAATGAAAGTATCAATGATTACAATGAATTCATGAATGAAAATAAAAATCGATAATGATAATGAAAAACAAAGTTCAATGGAAATCAATTAAATCTTACAAAGAGATACTCTTTGAATTTTTCGAGGGGATCGCAAAGATCAGTATTAATCGACCTAAGGTACACAATGCATTTACTCCACTTACGATTCAGGAGATGTCAGATGCAATGACCATTTGCAAGGAGGATGAAAAAATTGGGGTAGTGATAATTACAGGGACAGGAGGCAAGGCTTTTTGCAGTGGTGGCGACCAATCCGTGAGGGGGAAAGGTGGCTATATTGGGGAGGATCAGGTACCCAGACTTAATGTCCTCGACCTTCAGAAACAGATCCGTTCCCTCCCAAAAGTTGTTATTGCGATGGTAGCCGGATGGAGTATAGGCGGGGGGAATGTTCTTCAAGTGATTTGTGATCTTACAATCGCTGCAGAAAATGCGCGATTTGGTCAGACAGGACCGAAGGTTGGCTCATTTGATGGGGGTTTTGGTGCTTCCTATCTTGCAAGGATAGTTGGCCAGAAAAAAGCCAGGGAAATATGGTTCTTGTGTGAACAGTATGATGCTTGGGAAGCATTGAAAATGGGATTGGTCAACAAGGTGGTTCCACTGGATGAGTTAGAAACAGTGACAATTGACTGGTGCCGCAAAATTCAGGAGAAATCGCCAATAGCAATCCGTCTTCTTAAATCGGCATTTAATGCGGAATTGGACGGTCAGGCAGGAATTCAGGAATTAGCTGGTAATGCAACTCTATTATACTATTTATCCGATGAGGCAAAAGAAGGAAAGGATTCATTTTTGGAGGGCAAAGATCCAGATTTTAAAAAATTTAAGCGATTTCCATAAATATTATCCCCTCTTTCGATGAATACCGTTAATAGCGGATAAATAACAGCCTAAACCAATTACATAATAATTTTCTATTGACTGCTTGTGCTCAGTAATAAACAAAAAATGTGGATTCGTGCTATACGTCCAAGGACACTCTCCCTGTCAATTTCAGGTGTAATACTTGGAAGTTTCCTGGCAATATCATTTGGTATATTCAAGATTCCAATATTGATTTTGGCGCTTATTGTCACTTTGAGTCTTCAAATTCTGAGTAATCTTGCTAATGATTATGGGGATTATTCTCACGGGGTGGACAACATTCAACGTATCGGACCAGAAAGAGCACTGCAAAGTGGACTGATATCCACCAGTGAAATGCTATTTGCAATCTCTATTTTTACGTCAGTTGCAGCAATCTCCGGGCTGGGATTATTGATTGCTGGATTGGGATTGGTCATTTCATTTGAAATGCTAATTTATATTATTTTAGGGCTTATGGCCATCCTGGCAGCTATAGGCTATACGATCGGCCGATCACCGTATGGATATGGGGGGTGGGGTGATCTATTTGTATTTTCCTTTTTTGGAATAGTAGCTACGTTGGGAACATTTTTTCTTCACACTGGCAACTTTTATCCTAATATTATATACCCAGCAGCGGCTCTAGGGTGCTTGTGCGCCGGTGTTTTGAATATAAACAACATGCGGGATAGTAGTATGGACCGGAATTCAGGGAAAATGACGATGGCTGTATATTTAGGTTATAAGTATGCCCGTATTTACCATAGCCTGCTCATTACAAGTGCAATTATCCTGAGCCTTGTTTATCTCTTAGTTGAAAAAAGAATGAACGCTAGTATTTTTAATTATCTCTTTATTTTAGTATTTCCACTTTTTATAAAGCATCTCGTTGATATTCTGAAAGAATCTGATGAGAAGAAACTTGATCCATATCTTAGAAAGTTGGCAATAGCAACTCTTCTTTATTCAATCGTATTCGGTATAAGTATGAATGTGTGAAACAGTCATGGATAGGTATCAAGCTGAATGGAAAAAAATTACATTTCAATTTAAACGTCCCAGTGGTACATCACGAGGAATATTATCATCAAGAGAATCTTGGTTTTTAAGTATTCGTAAGAAGGAATCTAAGGATATTGTCGGAGTGGGTGAATGCGCACCACTGTTAGGCCTGAGTCGTGACTCCAGGCCCTATTTTGAAGATCAACTAACGCATGTATGCAAACATTTAAATCAAGGCACATTTAGTTTCAGTTTAATTGAAGATTACCCTGCTATAAAATTTGGTGTTGAAATGGCTTTACAGGATCTGGTACAAGGAGGACAGCGATTGTTGTATGTGACGCCGTTTACTACCGGATTCCAATCAATTCCGATTAATGGCCTAGTCTGGATGGGTTCTGCCGATTTTGTAAAAGAACAGATCAGTAATAAGGTCGAAGAAGGCTTTACGTGCATTAAAATGAAGATCGGCGCCTTACCATTTGAAGATGAGTTGGATATTTTACGGTGGCTGCGCAGTGAATATGATTCCACCTTGGTTGAGTTGAGGGTGGATGCAAACGGAGCTTTTAATCCTGAAGATGCGCTCACAAAAATAGATCAAATGTCCATATTTGATATTCATTCCGTTGAACAACCGTTGCAGCCTGGGAATTGGAAAGTGATGGCTAATCTATGTAAAAGATCTCCTATTGCAATCGGCCTTGATGAAGAATTGATTGGAATAGATGGAAAAAGTGAGAAAATTAGAATTCTGACGGAAATTGCTCCGCATTATATCATACTCAAGCCAACCTTGCTGGGCGGATTTTCAGCAACAGAAGAGTGGATTGACACGGCTGATTCAGTGGGCATATCCTGGTGGATAACTTCGGCTTTGGAGTCAAATATCGGCCTGAATGCTCTCGCACAATGGAGCGCGACTCTTACTTCTTTTTCTTCTTTACCCCAGGGTTTAGGCACCGGCCAACTTTTTTCTAATAATTTTCCCTCTCCGCTGAATATTCATCAGGGAACATTACAATATGATCCTGAAATGAAATGGGATCTTTCGCCTTTGTTAGTATAATGAGAAGCTACAGGATAAACGGAAGGTCCTATAATTTTGCTGAATTGCAGGGCTTGATCGAGCAAAAAACGTCCAACGTGATCGTTCCGGGGTGGGAAAGGAAAATATTCCATTTTATTTCTGATTGGATTGGACCGAAAAGGACAATACAAGTAACCACATCCGGGTCAATCAGGAAACCACGTGTGATTGATATACCTAAAGTTAGGATGAGAAAATCTGCCCGGTTAACTGGGAGAACATTTAACATTGTTGTCAATCAACGTGCTCTATGCTGCCTTCCAGTTGATTATATTGCCGGAAAGATGATGATCGTCCGTGCGCTGGAACTTGGTATGGATCTAATTTTAGTTGAACCCTCGTCAAATCTCCAAAATATGGTGCCGGGAGATTCAATCAAGTTGGCAGCAATGGTTCCAATGCAGCTTCATTCATCCCTGGAAGAAAAGGATGGATTAAATGTACTTAATGCTATTGATACTTTGCTATTGGGAGGTGGAACGGTTTCACATCTGCTCAGAAAGGCTTTGGAGGGCGTCGATTGTGCCGTGTTCCAAACGTATGGAATGACTGAAACTGTCAGTCATGTGGCTATACGAGCCATAAATGGCACTGATAGAAAAGAGGAATATAAAGCCCTTAAAGGGATACAATTTGCTTCCACATCAGATAACCGATTAATAATTAATGCGCCTCATATAGAGATCAATTCTATAGAGACGACGGATCTTGTGCACTTAATTTCATCGACAAGATTTAAATGGCTCGGAAGAGCAGATAATATTATCAACTCAGGGGGAATAAAGATTATTCCAGAAGTTGTAGAAGAAAAATTGGAACAGATCCTTATTGGAAAATCTTATTTTATTGGCTCTCTTCCGGATGAGAAACTCGGTGAAGTTGTAGTTCTTATGATCGAAGATAAAATTTGGACTGAACGTCGGATTGCACACCTTGATGAACAAATTTCTGATGTGCTGGGGACATATGAGAAACCCAAAAAAATCTTTTTCGTAAAGGAATTCAGCCATACTCCTACCGGGAAAATTCATCGAGTAAATACCATGAATATGTTACGATGAAGTATTAAATAGAATTAATAATTGTTGTATTGGCAGCTTAACTTGTTAGTGACATGATTTGGATATACACACTTATTAGTGTTCTTATTATCAGCCTTATTTCTCTGGTGGGAATATTCACAATTTCGCTGAATCAAAAAAGGCTGGAAAAAATCCTTCAGTATCTGGTGAGTTTTGCTGTTGGTAGTTTATTGGGTGGTGCATTTATTCACATTCTTCCTGAGACAATTGCACGATCCGGAGGATTTCCGTTATTTACATCTTTGCATGTTCCATTCGGGATCCTTTTGTTTTTTGGTTTGGAAAAATTCGTTCGCTGGCGGCACTGCCATAATGTTGATTGTGAAGACGATGCCCACCACATTGTTCCGTTAAATATTTTTGGCGACATGATGCACAATTTAATTGACGGTTTGATTATCGGTGCCGCATACCTGGCTTCCATTCCAATGGGAATAGCGACAACTATCGCAGTTGGATTTCATGAATTGCCTCAAGAAATCGGAGACTTCGGTGTATTGCTTCAGGGTGGATTGACAAAGAGAAAGGCCATGCTTTTTAATTTTTTAACTGCACTTACATCAATCGTAGGTGCTACCTTTGCATTGATCTTTGGTTCACATGTATATATGTTTATTGATGCACTGTTGCCGCTTACC
>JAZGBQ010000030.1:0-7109 GCA_036476435.1 Fidelibacterota bacterium | reverse complement strand
CTGGAACGACCTGAATCAAGATGGAATACAGGATCAAGGTGAACCCGGTCTAGAGGATGTAATGGTAAGACTTAAACAAAACGGCGTGGAAATTGCTCGGAAACGTACCGATGCAAATGGTTATTACGAATTCACAGGCCTCTGTGCTGGTGATTATCAGGTTTTTGTAAATGCAGTTACGCTTCCTAAAGGAATCAATTGGGTCTGGACTTTAGTTGAGCAAGGATCCGATCGCAGTGTTGATAGCAATTCGCATCCTGCAGATGTTACTTTGACTGACGGTCAGATTGATCACACTATTGATTTTGGTTTCTATGAACATATTGTGATACTGGACTGTTTCCTCGCTATTGAAAAATACACAAACGGTTTTGATGCAGATAATCCAGTCGATGCTCCGAAATTATTACCCGGTAATACTGTTACGTGGACCTATGAAGTAACCAATACAGGAACACCTAGCGTTGATCCTGCGATTCATAAGGACAACATTGTTGTGACCGATAATATGGGTGTGGTACCCATTCTCGATGTCTCCACCGATGTTGGCAGTGATCAGTTGCTATCTCCCGGTGAAACTTGGGTCTACGAGGCAAGCGGGATTGTTCAGGACCTACAAGGTGGAACCTATGCAAATGTCGGCTCGGTGGATGCATTTGTTGTGAGTGAAACTAATAATATCTCATACTGTCAAGCTTCCGATCCGAGTCATTACGTAAATGAGGAATGTGGGAATTGCGTAAGTCAGTTTACCCAGATGGAATTTGAGTTTCTCGGAACCACGGCAGCCAGAGTTGTAGTGACACAAAATAAAGGTACAAATCCAATTGTATTTGATGCTGATGTCCAGCCCGGAGAGCATTTCACCATATATGGTTCATGGGCTCAACATACTCCTATGACTCTTGGTACAGAGATTGAAATAAAGGTAGATGGCACAGTCAATGCAGTGATGCACACAAGCTGTTCAGATCCTGATATCGTTCCAGGATATCAAGAAGGTCTTGTCCTGATCATCAATATTAAAGATAAGGGAGGCTGGGTCTGCGCGGGACCTGAATAGTAATTAACTATTATGACGATACAAAAAAGCCCGTCGATGTTAATTCGACGGGCTTTTTTATCCTAACGGCTTAATTATTCTAACCTTGTCTCCAAAAATTGTACCAATGCAGTTAGTTTTTGTTTTCCATCTACTACCCGATCTGTTTCGGATTGAAAAACAGAAAACCGTTGAAAAAATAGAAGTAGTTGGACCAGGTAAATCTCGATTTATGAATAAATAATTGTTAAACTGCTAATCCACAAAGGTGTCCAATTTAAGATAGTTCATCGATATTTTGAGGGAGATATGTAAGTAAAGGGATAGTTGTTGTGAATTCATCTCACCGTTCTAAAAAGTCCTGATTATGTGTCTCCCTTTTCTTTTAACCATTATTCTTCTTTTCGCCTAAAACACATTTCTTGTATCTTCTTTTTGGCACTTTTACAATTGAAAATTTTTGTAGGGGGAGGCGTTTGCCTACCTTCAACATGTCTGCAATGGGCAAACATACTTCGCACTCTATTTCTTTTTCCAATGAGAAACCAACGGATGGTAATCCACTGACTCCAAGTTCTCCCGACAAATCGGGACTGTGGGCCCATTCCTTTATAACTCCTAATCTTCGTCGGTAAATACAAAGATATTTTTTACAATTGGAACTGTCATTAATAATCAGATAAAGTCATATAAACCCGTATTATGGACACAGATTCTATGAACATAAAGGTATTTCTACCTTCAGTATAGCAACGAACTATATATCCGTTGGTGAGAACAAAGAAAGGTTCAACTCTTTAGGGCAAGGTTAGTACGACAATACACCTATCCTTACTTAATTTCCGGCAATGATCCAAGAACATCCTCGATCGTCATGGTAGAAATCTCGCCCAGTGACAGTGATTTGACACCTTCCAAGATTTTTTCTCTGTCCCCCACAATCACAATTACCATGGCTTCCGGTTTAATATACTTTCTAGCCACGCGGTTCACATCCTCTTTAGTCACAGATAAGATATTTTCAACATAATGATCGAAGTAGTCATCGGGTAGTGCATAGATCATCTTTTCAACCAGCTGATTGGCAGTACCTGAGATAGTCTGAAATCGTGAAGGGTAGCGCAGAGCTACGTATTTTTTAGCACGGTCCAGTTCTTCATCAGACACACGTTCCAAGATCCCATTCAGCTCTTTCATAAATTCCATTAAAGCTTCCTTGGTAACATCCGTATGAACAGCCGCATAGGCTGTAAATGGACCCGGGTCAGGCCTGAATGAGAATGAAGACCTTGCCCCATATGAATAACCATGTTCCTCACGCAAATTTTGATTTAAGCGCGAGGTGAATGAGCCACCCAGGATAGTATTCATTACAACAATGGGAAAATAGTCCGGATTTGTTCTTTCCACTCCAATTCTCCCAATGCGGATCTCCGATTGCGGTGCACCAGGCTTATCTACCAGGTAAATATGCCTCTTTTCAACCTGTCGGACTGGGAATAGACTTTGTGTTGGAACGTTTTTTGGTTTCCAATCGCTTAATACCTGTTCCAGTTGAGGAATGATGTCATTCTTCGTTATATCTCCTACAATGACAAGCATTGAATTGTTCGGTTTAAAGTACGTGTTGTGAAACGTTTTCAGATCATCAATTTCCAACGACTTGAGAACCTTTTCGCTGCCTAACAGCGGGATACCGTAGGGATGCTCTTTACCATAAAGAGCTTGAGAATATTGTATGCCTGCAATATCGCGTGCTTCCTGGCGCCATTGCCTCATTTGAGTCAATCGATCGATCCGTAGGCGCTCGAGGTCCTCCTCTTTGAAGACTGGTCTCAGCAGCACACCGCTCATGAGTTCCAGTGCTCTGGTCAACCGTGATACGGGTGTATTAAGCGATATCACCGCAGTGTGGCGTCCTGCGTCGGTCGAAAGATCAGCACCTAAAAAGGATACAGCATCCGCGAACTGAAGTGCATCCAGGGTATCCACGCTCTCATCAAGCATATCCACTGTCAGGTTGGAAAGACCACTTTTATCACTGTCGAATACCGCGCCGCCCTTGATGACCAGACTTACCTGGACCAGGGGAATATCATGTTTTTCAAGTAATAATACTGGCAATCCGTTGGACAGCTCAAGCGTCTCATATTGTGGTATTTTAAAACCAGGTATGGGTCCCGGAGTCGGCGGGTTACTTCTGTCAGGCTTCTGTGCGATTAGATGAGAAAAACTTAATAAGATCAGTAAGCAAGTTATGTATACAGTTATTTTTCGCATTTCAATTATCCCTTATTACTATTCAGCTGACTGTTCTGTTTGTGGAACAATACTGAGTATAAATCGGCCATCATCTTTAAGATAGGTAGCTGCAATTGCCTGGATATCATTGGGTGACAGACTCTTATACCGGTACAAATCCTCATTGAAATAATCGGGATTCCCCGTACGAAAGAAATATTCATTCATAGCAGCGGCTTTCCCACTAAATCCGCCGACACGCTCAAGATTACGGAAAAATCCGGCCTCAATCTGGTTCACGACGCGCTGAACCTCCCGTTCTGTAGGCGTTTCGGTTTTTATTCTATCGAGCTCTTCCTGAATTACTGATTCAAGCTCCTTTAAGGAAACATCCGGACGGGCCGTTACGTACAATACAAATTGTGATGAAAACTGTCGGGACCATTGAAAGGCAGTCACATCCTGAGCTATCTGCAGATCATAGACAAGCCGTTTATAGAGCCGGGAATTTTTTTCGTTGGCAAGGATATCACCCAGCACGTCCAGTTCCGCGTCCCCTGGATTATAAAATGCCGGCGTGAGCCAGGTCATATATAATCTTGGTAGCTGAACGTCATCCTCGATAGTTTTCCGTTTCTCTTCAGACAACTGTGCCGGGACAAAATCAATCTGGCTTACCGCTTCTCCTGGCGGTATCTCGGAAAACCACTTCGCTACCAGCGTTTTTGTCTTTTCCAGATCTATGTCACCCGCAATTGCCAAGCTGACATTGTTGGGAACATAATATTTTCTGTTGAACGCTATAACATCCTCAAAACTTGCAGCCGAGAGATCTTCCATATAACCAATTGTCGGCCAGGAATAGGGATGTCCCGGGGGGTAAAGATTTTCTACCAGTTCGATCCATGCCATACCGTAAGGTCTGTTCTCATACGATTGACGGCGTTCGTTCTTTACCACATCGCGCTGTCCATCCACCACATCCGGCGTCATGCCTTCAACCAGGTATCCCAGGCGGTCTGATTCAAGAAATAGCGCCAGTTCAAGGGCATTGGACGGGATATCATCAAAATAATTGGTCCTGTCTGTATTCGTTGATCCATTGTTGCTGCCACCTGCCCCCTCCAGCCATTCGTCGAATTTTCCCTCCGGTACATTAGTGGATCCTTCCCACATCAGGTGTTCAAACAGGTGGGCAAAGCCAGTCCTGCCAACTCGTTCATGACCTGACCCAACGAAGTACACCATATTTACACTAACGGTTGGTGTTGTGTGATCCTCATGAAGGATAACGTTGAGACCGTTGGGTAGTATAAAGCGTTCATAGTCCAGACTTATTTTCTTTTCCTGGGCTGTTAATGTGAACAGCGGTATCAATAATGAAAGCTGGATCATCACGGTCCATCTCATTGTATTCCTAAGCGTTTTCATGCGGGTGGTGCTCCCCATATAAATTTTAAAAATTCAAGAGTATAACCTGTTTGAAATGTATGGACAGAATTCAATTCCCCGATAGTTTAAATGCTACAGCGACATTATATCAAGAGTTAATGATCTTAGCGATTAGCGATAGTAAATGTAATGCAAACCAAAATTTTATAACTTAGAGAGTGGTCCAATTAGTGGGAGTTAATCATTTCTTTTCTTGATTTTATCCTCTCTTTGAATGCCTTCAATTCTTGGGCAGAAAATCTATAACTTGGAATTAAGATCATTAACTATCCGTATTTCGTTTGATTCATTTATATTTATTCATAATATTAATCACATTGTTTGGGGGAGACGCAATTTCCGGGATTCCCTCAAAGAAACCGGTTGCGTGAGCAATTTTGCGTCTTCCCTTACTTTTACTATTCTATACAAAATCCCTTTTTTTCATTAATAGAAAAATGAGCTGTTTTTTCGACCCAATTGCCTATATGGCGTAATCCACTTCTTTTTTCTATAAGAAAGTAGTGGTCTCTTATTTAATCATTTGGAAGGATTTTACTAATAATGGACACGGATTCTATGGAGACCATGAGATTCATCCCGATGGTGCAGCTGCGAACAGTATATCCGTTGATAAGAACAAAGAAAGGTACAACTATTGGGGGTAAAGCCGCTTGTTTGAATACTCAGATATAATACAATCCTTAATTATCGTAATGTCTGATCAATTAGAATTCTGTTTCTTTTTACAATATTAATGTGCGAACTTATTAGACTACAGTATTTTTTTACACTTATTAAATTGCACTTTTGGTTCTATGTAAAAAGATGGTGTTTATAATGGGGAATAGAATAAATATAGCCGCAATACTTATTCTGTGTCTTGTATTTGATATTCTGATCGCGGAGGAGCCTGCGATCGGAAAACAGAAACCAGCTTCTCAGGCTAAAACAATGATTTATGACACCGGAAACTTTGATGGGAATAGAATTCATAGCGACATGCAAAACAATGGAATGGTTGTTAGCCATAGAGTATATGGACGTTCCGGTCTGGAGTGGCCCAAGGGAAACAATACTTATGCCGTATTTGCATCAGGTCTTTGGCTGGCTGGCATGGTGGATGATGAGGTTCGTGTAGCCTGTTCACAATATAGCCCGGAAAGAGTGCCGGGACCCTATGGTAGCAACTCTAAGTTACCTAAACATAAGTTATATAAGGTCAGCAGGTCAGATTATGCAGATCCTTCAGCAAACGAGGATTTTCAAAACTGGCCGGTCGATCTGGGAGCGCCCTGGATAGACGTTGATAATGATGGTATTTATGACCCCCTACCCCGCGGTTCCGACCACCCGGATTTTTTTGGTGACCAGGTAATCTGGTATGTTAGTAATGACGGAGATACTACAGGCCACACTGTGTTTAATACCCTTCCGTTAGGAGTTGAAGTACAGACAACAATATTTGGTTTTGAGCGACCAGATGCTTTTGGCGATATAATGTTTGTAAAAGAGTTAATTATTAATAAGGGCGGAAATACGATTGAAGATATGTATGCGGGAATATGGTCTGACCCTGACCTTGGAGATGCCGGAGATGATTTTGTGGGCTGTGACACTACTTTGGGGATGGGCATTTGTTACAACGATGGCAATGATGAAGATTATTTAGGTTACTCAGATGGTACCCCGGCCGTTGGATATGATTTCTTTCAAGGACCTATGGTTCCATCTCCAGGAGATACTGCCGCGGCTTACGGCAGGAAAATCCCAAACTTTAAGAATCTTTCGATGACATCATTTATAGGATTCAAATGTGGCGTGGGTTACGGTGTATGCGAGGCAAATACTGGTGAAGAAGTCTATAACCTGATGCAAGGTTTAACAAATAATGGTTCCGAGATTCCCGAAGAATTCACGGCAGGAAGTAAATTTATGCTCCCAGGGGATCCGACAAAAAATACTGGTCCCGATGACAATGTGATTGTTGACTCTGATTTTTATTCGTCTGGTGATCGGTATTTTACAATGAATGCAGGACCATTTACGATGGCTCCTGGGGATTCTCAGGAAGTTGTGTATGGGATCATGCTGGCAGCTGCGGGTGATCCACTTGATTCTTATCTTTATTTGAAGCAGGTGGATGAAATAGCTCAACTGGCTTTTGATTCTCAATTTGATGTACATACAGCCCCGCCAGAACCGGAGGTCACGATTTCTTCCTATGATTCGGAGATCATCCTAACCTGGGATGATCTGGCTGAATCGTACATAGATGAAGATGTAATTGATAAAATGCCTGTTCCGATCGACTTTGATTCGACCTTTGCTACCTTTTATGTTGATTCCACCGGTCTGGCAGAAGAAACACGGGATTATACTATCCTGGATACCA
>JAZGBQ010000003.1:0-2105 GCA_036476435.1 Fidelibacterota bacterium | reverse complement strand
GAAATTATTGAAAAAAGGTGCAAATCGATAAAACAGGTCATAAATCAGACTAAAATGTTTTCCAAACGACAGCAAGAGGGCTAATACGACCGTAATTGACAAAAATAATGTGATCCCTCTACGATCTAGTAGGATACCTGCTAAGGCCAGCATTAAAACGATCAAGCCCATATAATTCGGAAAGTCGGTAAAAGGCATATGTCCCCAATAAGGTAGTCCGCCGAACCCATAGGCAGATGGAATGAAAAACGTAAGCATTTCTTTGGGATGAAAGGACCAGCTTGTGGCATAATCATAACCGGCCCCTCCAGATTGTAAAGATCCTCGAATCGAGAATTCAGAATACTCCATGGATGGCATGTAAAGCAAATACGCAATACCCAGCGCCAATAACATCGAGATAGCAATGTATCCTAAAGATTTTGAGTAGAATAATAATCCATTATTCTTTTTTCGAATCGATTCAATTAGCTTGAAAAGCACATAAGCACCAACCAACAGCCAGGTATAATATGCTATCTGTATATGACCGCGTTGTAATTGCAATCCCAAAATTAGGGCAAGCCAACCGACATCCTTCAGTGCTGGCCTGTTATACAACCCAATAATCGCCCACAATGCCCAGGGAATAAAGGCTGCGGTCATCATTTGACTCCCATGACCAAAAACCTCCATAGTAATCAAATAGGGCATGCTAATGAATGTTGCCCCTGCCAGAAAACTCGGTATACCGGACAATTTCAATCGACGACAGAGCACAAAAACACCGATACCAGCCACTATAAAATGCAATAGATGAAAAAGTGCGGCTGGAAATTTCACAGCATGCAATAAATACCATGGAAAGTACAAAATACTGGAATATGTGAATGCCTCAATTGTCGGCATACCACTAAAAATCCATGGTTGCCATAAAGGTAATTCGCCAGTTTTATTCATGCTCTCCTCAATGATCATGGCTGCTGAGGAAGGATTTAATGAATCAGGTGATGCAAACACTTTCCCACCGATCGTAACGGGATTAAATAGAATGATGATCATGATACTATAAGCAATGAACACAATTATATAGGGGTGTTGTAAGTATTTTTTCATTGTTTGTGATTAATTAATTTTGAAAAAGAAGTAGTATTTTTTATTGCTAAGACGGCTGACCACACATCACGGTCATCTCGATCAAAATGTTGAATCCAAAGAATGCTGATATAAACCAAAACGATCACGGAAATTGCACATGCCAATGTTATGAGCGTATGATATTCCATGATAAACGGTCTTGTGAATAATATAACTATTGCAGTAACAGCACCTGCGATGATCGGTTTAAGATATTTCATATTGACCAGTGTTAACTGATTCAACAAACGTATCTCAACAATTCTTGCCACTGCGATTATAATCAATGATATTAATGTGGCCAGAGCAGCTCCCATAATACCGAATTGAGGAATTAGAATAATATTTAAAGTAATGTTTACCCCAAGTGCAGCCAGGGCATTATATAGATTTACCTTGGGATAACCTGTTACAACCAGTGTCGAACCTCCAATACCTGAAATCGTTTGAATAAAAATTGCGATTGCCAATATTTGTAAAACACCTTGCGCCTCGACATACTGAACTCCAAAAAGCAGCATCACCTTTGACGGAAATGTTAGTAATAAGATTAGACAGGGTACAGCGAGCGTAAGAATCCATCTTGCAACAAGTTTAATAAGCATTTGCATACGAATCGAATCATTTTTAGAGAAATACTGGGCCATCATTGGCATGTAAATTCCAGAAAATGCAAGAAGTATAACCCGGATCAGCCCCGCGGTTCGTGCTGCAGGATGATATAAACCTACCGATTCAATATTCGTGAAAAAACCGAGCATCATTATATCAGTCCAGTTCAAAATTGTACCGATTATCATGGCAAACATCAGGGGGGTTGAAAATTTAAGAAGCTTCCAATCAAAACTCGCTTTTATAACACTACCAAAATGGACCCCTGTTAACCTGCGTAAAAATTTCGCGATCATAAAATAACCGACAACCGTAGATATCACTGTAGGGACAATGATAACCAGCTCATTTGAGAATAGTAAATATGTCGCAATCAG
>JAZGBQ010000299.1:0-11755 GCA_036476435.1 Fidelibacterota bacterium | reverse complement strand
TATAATTTCAGAAGACCTAAATTAACACCTGATTATTTCAGGTAAATCATCTTTTTTGTCTGTGTATAACTGCCAGCCTGTATTCGATACACATAAACACCAGCACTAACTATATTACCCATCTCATCCGTGCCATCCCATCTTGTGTCATAAAGACCTGCTTCCAGGACACTATTCTCCAACTGTTTGATTACTTTACCAAGTATATTATAAACTAAAATTGTTACCGCTGACTGCTCAGGGATCTCATATTTGATTGTGGTCAAAGGATTGAATGGATTTGGAAAATTTTGGTGTAACGAAAACGACTGTGGTATCATATTCTCGTCAGTGGTGTTCAGTGCCTGGTCGAAATAATACACTCCAATATCAGCTCGAGTACTATCCGGATCAAGTGGAGAATCGGGATTGCCGGTATCAATGCAGGGAGAAATATCCTTCAGATGATAATCGAAAGGGCTACCGCCTATAAATTGCGGATCTGATTCTATGTCACCAATCCCCTCTTCACAGCCGATGTAATGTGTACCATTACTCCATAAATCATTATATCGGATAGTGTAACTGGTATTATCGATGATTATGCCTAAGCCATTATCAGATATAATATTGTTTTCAATGATAGCATTTGTGGCTTGCGAATGGGTTTCAACAGCACGTGTGTTTCCACGAAAGTTGTTATTAACTATATTTACATTACCGTTTTCGCTTATAAATATACCGCCATAGTTATTGTCGAATATATTCCGTGATATGGTACCCGTATCCGTCGTGACTATGGCTGATTGGGGATTATTAAGGAATATATTGTTCGTGACATCCCAATCCCCGGTTCCGTTAGTGTGTAGCTGTAATCCGCAATTTCCTGAACCGTCAGTGTAGCCTGTACCGCTGTTTTGTATGGTAAAACCGCTGATCTTTCCATAGGATCCATCCCAGTTTATGAAGCTTATACACTTGGCTGAATCCTGAGCATCAATAATGGTGGTTTTTGGATCTTCGCCCAGAAGGTATAGACTTTTATTGAATGAAATGTTTTCGAAATATGTACCAGCTGCCACAATGATTGTGTCACCCTCAAGCGCAACGTCAACTGCAGATTGGATTGTTTGATAATCGTTTGGAACATTGATGGTATCACTATTTCCAAAAGACAGAAAGAAAACCGATAGTAGAATAATAATTAAAACGAAGTGCCGTTTATGGTTCTTCAATACAACCCCCTTTGAATAATATAATGATAGAATTTTAGTTTATAAAATAAAAGATAACCGTTAGAATATCAACAATGCTGAAATAAGCCAGTTAAAAAAATATTGATGCGATGGTTCCGTCCCGTTTATCAGCTCCTGTAACATTATTTACTAATATATAAACCAACAAATATAACTATGGTTTTACGGCTTCTATGGTTGCGGAAATAATATAATCACTAATATCATTTCCTTCTGACCACTCGGGGTTAATTCTTTTACCCTCGTCAATTGACTTTACAACAATATCTTCAAATCCTGCCTCTTCCAGAAGTGATTCTACCTGATCAATACGTAACGCTCCGGCGACACACCCGGTATACAAGGCCAGGTCATTTTGCACTTCTTCAGGCAGGGTTACGGTCGTGACAATATCGGTAACAGCAAGCCGGCCGCCCTTTTTTAATACACGATAAGCTTCATGGTGAACCTTTGATTTGTCTGTCGATAGATTGATGGCACAATTAGAAATAATGACGTCCACCGCTTCATTGGCCAGGGGCAGGTTCTCAATCTCACCCAAGCGAAATTCAATATTCTTATAGTTACCTTTTACCGCATTCGCACGAGCCCTGGTAATCATCTCGGGGGTCATATCCACGCCGATGACAAGACCATCGTTACCAACGGCCTGAGAAGCAAGAAAACAGTCCAAGCCACTGCCACTGCCCAGGTCAAGAACTGTTTCACCGGGTTTCAACGAGGCAATCGCCTGGGGGTTGCCGCAACCCAGCCCCATGTTAGCTTCCTGCGGCACTGATGATATATCTTCATTTGAATAGCCCAACTTTTTGGAAGCCTCTTTCAGTGTGGAATTCTCTCCGGGCCCACATCCGCAACCACAATCGTTTACGCTTCTCAACGCCATTTGCCCGTAGTCCTTGCGTATGGCATCTTTTATTTTTTCTTCTTTGTGTACTTGCATTATTGATCTCCGATCAATTAATAAATAATATTTGTTATTGCACTATGTAGACGAAGATAAATTGAAAAGATGCAAAATTAATTTCCAAAGCGTATTTGGTGTAACCATATTTTGACTGATGTAAAAACCGGCAAGCATCTAAAATCAAGTGCTAACAATGAGTACACGTATCACTTTTTTCTCTGTAATTCAACACTCTGCCCCTGCGGTCAAATTCAAAATGGCAGCATTGTAATAACATTTTTTTAACTAATCCGCGACCGCGTTGTATACGGGATTTAGTGCCGGGTAATGACAATCCGATCTTTTTGGCTGTTTCATTTTGACTTAAACCCTCGATTTCGGATAAAAGTAGAACCTCGCGATATTTATCGGGAAGGCTTTCAATCATCGGTCTTAGCCAGGAAGAAATTTCAGCTCGTCCTGGGGGATCAGGTTCGGATGATGGTTTATTGTAAGTGTCCAGTAATTCATAAGTTTGATCCATGGATCGATAATGGTCGATTATAGTATTGCGGGTGATTTGATATATCCAGCTGTGTATCTTTTTAAGATCCTTAAGTGTGTTCATCTTCGTGTGTATTTTCAGAAATACATCTTGGAGTATATCATCAGCAATATCCGGGTCATTTACGCGACTCATGATAAAATTGTACAATCTGTCATGATACTGATGAAAAATAAAGTTGGATTCATTTCCCATTACGTTTTGTCCATATTTGCGTATTTAACGTTAAATCAAAGTTAATCTTCATCCGCTTTCCACGCTGCTATATTTATGGTTTGATTTAAACTGGAATTGAATAAGGTAGCCAAGTAATTTAAGGGGTGAGGAGACAGCTGGGGGCTGATGTGTCTTCGGCAGATAAATGATATTATCATACGGGTGCCGATCTATTTTGCAGATCTATTGTTACGGCAGTCAATGATCGGCAGTCCTAGCTGTTACGATTTATTTTTTCTGGGAATATTGACAACAATAAAAAAGGATAATATTTAATGCGATCATTTATTCGATTTTTTGCAGAGCGGCATCTGCTGGCAAACCTCATCACCTTCATGATCATTCTTCTCGGTTTGAGCTCACTGTTGCGGCTCAAGCGTGATACCTTTCCAAGTGTAGACCTGGATACAATGATAATTACTACTCGTTACCCCGGAGCTGCACCGGAGGACGTTGAATTAAATGTGACCAATAAAATTGAAGACCAACTCGTGAATATTGACGGTATCGATCAAATGACCTCCTACTCACTTGAAAATATTTCAGTAATTAATATTACTATTGATGCCGATGCAAGTGACAAAAAACAGGTCAAACTTGATATCAAAGATGGTGTGGACAGGGTTGCAGATCTCCCCCTGGAAGTCACTGAATCTCCAAACATATTGGAATTAAAATCAGAGAATTTTGAGATTTTATATCTCGGTCTGGCTGGAGATGTACCGTATGGTGAACTGCGTACACATGCCCGCCAATTTGAAAAGAAACTAAAAAATATAAAGGGCATATCCAGAATTGAAAAAATAGGTTATCTCGCCCGTGAAATAGAAATCGGTATATCCCAGTCTGCCATGGATGAATTTGTAATCCCCATGCGTGAAATTGTTACTGCAATCCAGATGCGTAATGTCAGGGCGACCGGGGGATCCTTTGAATCCTACACAAGTGATAAGAACATTGTAGCCCTGGCTCAGTTTAAAGAACCCATGGATGTTGGTGATGTGATCGTCAGGTCGACGTTTGAGGGAACCAGGATAGTGCTTCATGATATTGCAGAGATAAAAGATGATTTTGAGCCTGAAAAGACCCGCTTCCGGATGAATGGGAAAGAAGCCATAGCATTCAGAGTATTCAAGGCTAAATCAGCAGATGTGATCAGGGTCACCGACGCTATTAAGGAATTCATCAAAAGGGAGTCAGAATTTTTGCCGGATGAGATCGACGTTATGATATCGAATGACATGTCACGATTCGTAAAAACGCGCATAAGTGTTTTAAGTAATAACAGTTTGATTGGTCTGGTACTGGTTCTGATTGTTCTTTTTATATTTCTGAACTTCCGCACTGCCTTCTGGGTGGCCATGGGAATTCCATTGACGCTCATGGGGGTCTTCGTCCTGGCACCCTATTTTGATGTACATATTGATCTCATTACTATGATGGGATTAATTATGGTTATCGGACTGATTGTTGATGATGCCATTGTTGTTGCTGAGAGTATTTCATTCCGAAGGGAAATGGGTGATTCTCCGGCAGATGCTGCCGTAAATGGTACTTACTCGGTTATCAGGCCTGTCTTTGCAACGATTGTGACCAGTATGATGGCATTTGGGACCATGTTCTTCATGTCCGGGATGATAGGTAAGTTTATTTTTTCAATTCCCCTGATCATATTTTTAGCGCTTGGTATCTCGTTTTTCGAAGTAATAGTCATTCTTCCTGCACATATAACAGCGGGGAAAAACCGTTCCGTCAAAAAATCAGAAAATAAACGCGACAGGCATTCCTGGTTCAATAATTTCAAGGAGCGGTTCCAACGAATGATGGCTTATGTTCTTACGTACCGCTATGCAGTAGTAGCAGCGTTCGTACTTATGTTGGTAGGAGCCTTCTGGTATGCAAATAATTATATGCAGTTCACGCTATTTCCCAGCAGCACAGCCGAAATATTCTATATCACCGTTGAATTACCCACCGGATCGTCGTTGGATGCAACTACCGACCGGGTTAGAAAAATTGAAGAAATGCTGGAGGATCTGAGAGTGCGGGGAGAAATGGAATCGTACTGGACGATCATTGGTAATCTGGGAGGGAGCGAATGGTTCACTCCTGGAGAAAGTGAAAACTGGGCCTTTGTTTTTGTGACCCTGACACCCTTTTCTGAAAGAGATAGAAGTGCTGAAGAAATTGTTGAGAACCTCCAGGAAAATTCAGAGGTCTTTGAAGGAATTGAAGAATTCAACTTCGTCGTTGATGCAGGCGGACCACCGGTGGGGCGACCGATCGCGATTCGGGTAGCCGGTGTTGATGATGATTTGCGAAAAGCTCTGGCGGATTCGGTGGTCAACTTTTTGAATACGTTGGAAGGCACTTCAAACATTGTCAGGGATGATAAACTGGGCAAGGAGCAGATTGAGATCATGATCGACTTTCCGCGTTTATCACAATTGGGATTGACCGTGGCGGATATCGCCCAGAATGTTCGTCTTGCTTATGACGGCATGGTGGTCACGCGGGTACGTTACAAAGACGAGGATGTGGGCTTTCGCGTTATTCTTGAAGAGGAAATTCGCAGAACTCCAGGCTACCTGGGTTCTTTAAAAATTCCAAATCGGGAGGGACGCCTGATACCCTTAAGTGAGGTAGCCGCTTTCCAGACCTCCCCAGGTCAATCGAGTTTCTTCCATTACGAAGGTGAGCGGGCAATCACCATTTCCTCAGACCTTGTAGACGGCAGTTCCTTGACACCCCTGGAGGCAACCCAGGCGGTTTTGGATCATTTTGACCTTGCCAGGAATTGGCCGGGTATGCGATTTGTTATGGGTGGCGAAGCAGAAGAACAATTAGAATCAATGCAAAGCCTGATGGTTGCAATGCTGATCGCCGCCATCGGAATTTACTTTATTCTGGTAATTTTGTTTAATTCACTCACCCAGCCGATCCTGGTAATGTTCGCGATTCCGTTCGGATTAATCGGTATCATTGGCGCATTTGCGCTGCATGGTGAAACGCTGGGCTTTATGGCGGCAATGGGGATAATCGGAATGATGGGGGTCGTGGTGAATGATTCGCTGATCCTTGTCAATTTTATAAATGTTCACCGGAAAGAAGATCCGGACTCAAAATTCTTAAGGATCGTAGCCGAAGGTACTGCCGGGAGGTTGCGGCCAATAATATTGACTTCGGTAACAACGGTTGCAGGACTTCTGCCGACAGCCTATGGCCTCGGAGGAAATGACCCGTTCATTGCACCAATGGCTCTAGCACTGGGCTATGGAATTTTATTTGCCACTCCGTTGACCTTATTACTGCTTCCATGTTTGTATATAGTTCAGCATGATATTGGAACACTTGTCAGGCGGATTCCAAGATTCAGACATTTCCATTTCATTCCTAAGGATGCTGGCTTGGATGAAGTGCAGCAGAATTGAAATGAAAGTAAGATTCTGGAAAGACTCTAGCGTTTGCCCAAAGGCTTAAAAGGCCATTGGGCACTAACGGAGTATATTTTAATTGTGCTAAAAGTTTTTTGATTTTTGTATACGTGTGGCGTAATTGATATCACTGATCTACAATGGAATGGCAACTCAGAGATGTTGCCCCGAAAAATTTACCTTGGTGAGACGATGAATATCATAATTAAAAGTGGAAAGATCATTGTGATGAAATTTAGAAATATCATCATAACCACAGGCACGTGCGATGACTTTAATTAGATCATTGGAAGCGGAAAAATAGTTGGCTAATTGTCGTGCTGATATGTCGATGTTTAATCTTGATCGTAGATGCTCTTTTTGAGTGGCAATACCAACGGGACAATTGTTTGTATTACATGCTCTCATGCCGATGCAACCGACGGCCTGGATAGCTGCATTAGATACAGCTATGGCATCGGCTCCCAGCATCAGCGCTTTAGCAAAATCATCTGCAATTCTTAAACCGCCTGTAATAATTAGTGAGACATCATCAGCTCCAGCAGCATCTAGATATTTACGAGCTCGAGCCAGAGCCGGTATCGTTGGAACGTTGATATTATCCCGCAATACAGTTGGTGCGGCACCCGTTCCTCCACCACGGCCATCTAATATGATATAATCTGCACCAGCGTCAAGTGCAAATTGAATATCATCCTCGATATGACTTGCGGCAATCTTAAATCCAATAGGGATACCTTTTGACACATGCCTGACCTGATTGCCAAAATCTCTAAATTCCCCAACGGTTTTAATATCTGTAAAAGTTGCAGGTGAAATTGCTGGTTGACCTTCTTTAAGGTTTCGAACCTTGGCAATGTCACCAGTGACTTTCTCCCCCGGGAGGTGACCACCCGTCCCTGTTTTTGCTCCTTGCCCACCTTTAAAATGAAACGCCTGTACTTTTTCTATCTTATCCCATGAAAAACCGAATTGGGCGGAAGCTAATTCGTAGAAATAACGCGTATTATTAGCCTGCTCTTCTGGTAACATTCCCCCTTCTCCGGAGCAGATCCCAGTACTAACCATTTCCGCGCCTTTCGACAAAGCAATTTTTGCTTCACGTGATAAGGCGCCAAAGCTCATATCTGAAACCAGTAGGGGAATTTCTAGAACCAATGGTTTTTTGGCTTTTGGACCAATAACGACCTTAGTGAAAACAGCTTCATGGTCTTGAAGGGGGCGGGTAGCCAATTGAGCTGGCAGGAATTGAATATCCTCCCATTTCGGCAGCATATTTCGGTCCACACCCATGGCAGCAGTGAAGCCATGATGACCAATATTTTTTAATCCGTCTTGAGCTAATTCATTGATGTAAAGTGTGTAAGGTTCCGTGGCTTCGGGATGAGTGTCAGCGTAAGTACCCAAATATTGATCTCGCTTAAACGGCTGCGGGTGTGACTTTTCAAAAAACAGAATCTCGTTTTCATTTATATGGAGGTCATCGCCTTTGATGATCGCGGTAAATTTATGGAGTGCTTCAGCATTATTGTATTCACTGACCCCTGTGTCAAAACGGTAGTCCCAATTATGAACTCCGCAGATCAGGTTATTACCCGCGATGTAACCGTCCGCTAATAAGGCTCCCCGGTGGTGGCAGCGGCCATAAAAAATGGAAATATTATCGTCATATTTAATGATTACTAAATCGGTATTATTTACCAGCGCATGAGCTGGTACTCTATCGCTTAGAGCTGAAATGGCAGCAATTTTCAGAAGATTACTTTCCATATTATTTAACAATATAATTGAGTTTGTTAAGGTTGAATTTTAAATCACTTTTCGACAAAAGTAATAAGAAATCTTTCACTATCGCTGTTCTTATTTGAGTGTACTAGATCTTAACTTAAGAAGTGGTCCAAACAATGGGGGCTGGTCACAGTAAAAGGGCTAGATAATGTAGTCTGACAAATCAATAAATAAGCACTCAAACTAAGATCCAGAACTCCCTGGGCCTTTCTTTTAACTTAAATTTGAATAGCAGTGTTAACACTGACACCTGTAAGGCCAATGCGCAAAAAAGTGTGCTATAACTGTGCTATTTTTTTGTCATTTAGTGCCGTTTTCGGCTGTTTTTGTCCATTACTGTCCACATAAAAAGTCTTCATTTTTTAAGAAAAAAGGAATTATAAAAAGAGTGTTCCCCCCTCAAGAACTGGCGTCCATCGAAGGGGGAACGGGGGGGTGTGACTCCGGAGCGACTCGAACGCTCGACCAATGGCTTAAAAGTTCATTGCTGTACCGTCGACGTAACCTCCCTTGTATCCGTATAATCCGTATCCGTAATGCCCGTAAACGATGAATTTTGACCATTCTGATTACTTGTAATAATTGAAGGAAAATCGTGTTTTAATCTGCGTAGTCTGAATTTTGCGTATTTTTCAGTAGTTATGACAGATGCGTGACCAAGCTCATCCTTAACACCATATATATTCCCTGTTTGCAAATAACGTCTAACTGCAAAAGTGTGTCTTAAATCGTGATAATGATGATTAATGCCATAATATCTACACACCTTAAGAAAGGATTTACTAATATTTCCCAGGAAGTTTTTATATTTCTTTCCACTCTCTATCCATTCATCAAGAAATGCCATCATTTTATACCATATTCCCTTTAATTCATCTGAAAGAAATATCTCACGCTCGACCTTTGATTTTGTGAACTCGGCTGGAATAATAAGCCAATCCCCATCAAGATTTCCGTGATATGGTTCAGCTAATCGACAACCTGTTTCACGAGCAAAAAAGAATATTTCTTTGTAAAGCTCGTCTACAACATTCGTCTGATTTATTTTATTCCATTCATCATCCGGAATGTAGGATGGAAGCGATTTTGGGATTTTAACCATTTGTATAAGTGGTAATTCACGCTTGAGTCCATTATTTACACACCAACGAAAGAATGTTTTTATAAGGCGAAGATTGATGTTTATGGTTGTTGGTGAGTGATGCCGTTTATGGGTACAATATCCCTTAAATACATCTATATGACGTGTTGATATTCTTTCAATGGGAATGGATTTTCCAATTATTGTAGAAAATAGTGAAAGGGAATTGATATTGCGTGTTATAGTTGAGTTGGCAAGCCCTTGAGTGTGACGCGAACGAAGAAAGTCATTAATCGCTTGAGTAAGTGTAATATGTATTATCTTAAGCTCTTGTTTGTCATTCGTCCACGGAAACGAGATTTCAACACCATTTTTAATGTCTACCTCAAAACGATTAACAAGAAACAACCTTTCAAGAGCCGTTACTTTTTGCGTTGTTTTTAGTGGTATTAGTTTTTCAGTTCTTGAAAATCCATCCCACAGATATATTCTTGCGTACCATTTATTACGCATTTTTCTTATTCCAGCCATTATACCTTACCTCCAGATGTACCCCACCCAGTGCGTTTATCCGTCTGGTTAGAAACGGTGGTAGACCTCACGGTGATACCACACTCGGTGGGGATATTTTGGGTAAGATAATCTAACCAGTTCATAAACATCTCAAATTACGCGCTATGCTGTTTATTGGCAAGATTTTCCAGGAAAATACATTATCAACAAAGACGACAATACGACAATTCATACCCTGTTTTTCATATATACTTATATAATGAATTACATAGCTTAGAATTAAAAACGCACCTGAAATGTCGTATTGTCTCCCTTTGGTTCTATTCATCATCATTGATTGTTAATCCAATAAAAAATCTGTGTTTTCCACGTTTGACAGGATGGATACCTGTAACCATCCTTACACGGCGGGTAAACGTGTTTTGCGTCATTTCTGGCTCCTTTCCATATTCTATATGATACCATTCTGAGTAGGCGGTATATAGATCTGACGTACTAATGCGGTGGTCTGCACTGGTAGCATCATCTATGTGGACAGCTTCTTGAATGAAATAAGCGACATCATCAGATTCCGAACGGTATTCATCCACAGCCTTTTTGACTTCATTTGGTGGATTCAGTCCCTGTTCCATCCAATCAGAAAGACCCTTCAATGCCCAGTTTATAATTCCCGCTAATTCATTTTTTAAATTATCAAGCAAGCCTGGGTCGGCGTTTGTACCTTTAAATTGCCTGTTAAATGGAACTATTTTAATACGACGCCAAAAAGCATCCGTAAAATCATCCGTTTTCGGGAGCGAATTAACGGCGAGGATAAGTTTGAATAATGGATAAAATGAAAAGTATTCTTGAAATAAGTATCTTGCTGTGATTTCACCCCCGCCTGTTAACTCTTTTATCCGTTCTTCGTTAAACTTTCGATTATCAGTCCCTTCACTTGCAATCACCAATCTTGCAGACTGCAATCTTGCAACATCATTTGAACTGTTGCCATACTTCCTGGTAAAAGCCGTAAATGGTGAGTGTTTACTATAATTACCCAGCATCGTGTTAAATAATTCCTGCACAACTGTTTTTCCATTAGCGCCAATGCCATAGAATATGAAAAAACATTGTTCATCAGTATTGCCTGTTAAACAATATCCAATAGTTCGTTGAAGAAACGACACAAGCTCTTGATTGTTATTGAATATTTCAGCGATTGTTCTTTCCCAAAGTGGGCATTCTGCACTTGGATTGTAATCAAAGCCAACAGATTGGGATATTAACAATTCGGGGTTGCCATCCGTGAATTCCTTTGTTGTTAAATGTAGAACTCCGTTTTCAAACTGTAATAGATATGGGTCAGTGTCCCATTTATCCGAAGTAGTTGAAATCTTGGGATTTGATTTAGCGCTGTTAATGCAAGATAATATGTTAGTATGGTTTTCCGAGCGAATAGCGAATTTGACTTCTTTCTCCCTCATTGATATATCAGTAATCTTTAAAGCCGTCTGTTGCCGTATACGCATTGCCTTTTTAACATATTCATATATCCTGTCTTCATTATCAATTGACCAATACTGATCATTCCATAAATACCATTTCCCATTGGTGTGGTTAAATCGAATTACGTTTTGAAATAGGTAGACCAGTAAATCAGCATTACCTTTGTCACTTTGGTTGTATGTCTTAGCAGGCTTAATTGATTGTTCAAGAACTTTGATTTGCTCGTAGGCTTTTTTATCGCCCCTTTTATATTTTTCACCAGCTATACGTTTTGCCCTAAGTGTGGCATATTCACGAATTATTAATGCATATTTGTCTACATTTGTGGTTGTAATACAATCGTCCCTTAATCCTGTTAACAAATAGCCAGTTTCGATACCATTAAATTCCTTTCTATCCCTTAACCGCTCCATTAATGTGATGTAATCAATTGGCTCACCTGCTTCGTCTATTTCTAACATTGCCCTGAAAATCAATCCATTTTGCTCTGAGTAAAAGTCTTCACACCGTACTTTATCCTTGATATTTATCAAGCATTTGTGATCTTTC
>JAZGBQ010000298.1:0-2622 GCA_036476435.1 Fidelibacterota bacterium | reverse complement strand
ATCCAGATTACATCCATGGAATATGATTTTGTGGCATCGTCGTGAAAGAAAAGTTCAATGTAAGAGACTATTGAGTTCTTAACAATTTTGAACTAATAAGAATGCAATCTATGTTAGAAAATAGTTTTTTCGATCGTGACACACTGCTAGTCACTCGCAAATTGGTAGGTAAGATAATCCGGTCAAAATATCATGACCACTGGTTAGCTGCAAAAATCATTGAAACCGAAGCTTATTTCAAAAAAGAAAAAGGTAGCCATGCTTCGCTTGGATTAACCGAAAAACGTAAAGCATTATTTATGCCGCCTGGTACCATCTATATGTATTTCGCACGTGGCGGGGATTCATTAAATATCAGTTGCTCCGGAAGTGGAAATGCGGTTCTGATCAAAGCAGCAATACCCTATTCTGATTCAAAAACCAGTCCTGATATGCTAGCAATCATGCAAAGACTTAATCCCATGACCGGAAGCGGATTGAAAAGAAAGGTGGAATGGTTATGTTCCGGTCAAACATTACTCTGCAGATCATTAAATATAAAAGTTGTTGGGTGGGACAAAAAAAATTTCCATCACGAAATGCTTTTTATTGAAGATGTTGGAATTACCCCCGTTAAACTTGTAAAAGCACGACGGCTGGGTATTCCACAAGGCCGGGATGAAAATCTCTTATATCGATTTGTTGATTTTGAAAATGCCAACTATGCCACATCCAATCCGATGAGTAAAAGACAGTGGCAGGCAGGAATTGATTATGAGATAATACGTAATGATGAACTGTGAAGATTAATGAAAATTATATATATCCCAACTGTTCAATCTTAAGTAGGATCTCCTGTACAAGTATTTCAGGATCCATATCTGAAGAATTGATAACTATTTCTGGGTTTTCCGGTTCTTCATAAGGATCATTAACACCTGTAAAATCCTTTATTATTCCTTTGCGAGCCTGAGCATACAGTCCCTTCATATCCCTTGCTTCACAAACTGAAATTGGTGTATTTACATAAGCCTCAATGAATCCGCCATATTGTCCAATAAGTTCTCTGACAATGCGGCGGTCTGAACGATAGGGTGCTATAGGAGCACAAAGTGCGATCCCAAAATTCTTGGTGATTTCACTGGCAACATAACCAATACGCTGCACATTGATCGATCGGTCTCTCTGTGAAAATCCTAATTCACTTGATAAATGTGTACGTACAATATCTCCATCCAATAGTGTAACCGGACGTCGCCCGTCTTCCATAAGTTTCACCATCAATCCATGGGCTAACGTAGATTTCCCCGACCCTGATAATCCTGTGAAAAACACTGAAAATCCCCGTTTATTCATGGGCGGCCGAGTATTTCTCAGTTCTGCTACAACTTCAGGATAGGAAAACCAATCAGGTATATCCAAGCCTTTATCCAAACGCCTGCGAAGTTCAGTTCCGGATATTGAGAGCGTTCGAGTACCTTCGGAAATTTCATCAATTGCTCGATATTCCGCACGGTCTTCGACATACACCATTCGTTTGAAGGGTACCATTCTTATACCTAATTCATCTTCGTGTTTTTGAAGCAGCTCCTGAGCATCATAAGGACCATAAAAAGGATTGTCATGGCTGTCAGCACCAGGACCGGCGTGATCACGACCGACTATAAGATAATTGCAACCGTAATTTTTGCGAATAATGGCATGCCATAAGGCTTCGCGCGGACCTCCCATTCGCATCGCCAGGGGGCAAAGGCTAAGCATCACCGTTCCGTGAGGGTAATTCTTCAGAACCTTTTCATAACAGCGAACACGGGTAAAATGGTCCACATCACCTGGTTTGGTTAATCCTACAACAGGATGAATCAGAACGCTGGCACTAACATTAGCTGCGGCTCTCATGGTCAACTCTACATGGGCTTGGTGCATGGGATTTCGCGTCTGAAAAGCAACTATATTTTCCCACCCGCGTTTTTTAAACTGAGCACGTGTCTCTTCAGGTGATAGCCGAAGCTCCTGATAATCGTAATATTTGGGAAAAGATATACCTTCTACTGATCCTCCGAGAAATACAGGATTTGTAAAATTAAGTAAGTAATTTACTCCGGGATGCAGGATATCAGTTGAATTGAACACATTTGTTGCTTCCGCAAGCAAATCAGGTTTCCATTTTTCTTCGAGCATCAGTACTGCAAGTGCAAAACCCTCTTTGTCACGCAAGATAATTCTTTCACCTGGGGAAACAGAATTCGCAAAATCTTCTGTTACATCTAATGTAACTGGTATTGGCCAGAGGATTCCATTCTTTAACCGCATAGTTTCTACAACTGAATTGTAATCTTCCCTGCCATGGAATCCATCCAGTGGTGAGAATGCTCCGCAAAGAAGCATATCAAGATCACATAGCTGTCTATCAGTCAGTGTCCAAGAGGGTTGATCGATAGAATCATCAACTAATTCCTTACTTTTCCTTTCCGAAACTATGAGATTTTGTAATCTGCCACCGTGGGGTTCAATTAGTGAACCAGTCATAGTTATTTTACTCCGAGCATGATAGTAGATAGATCATCAGGTTAAATTCTTAGACGGTGATATTATGACCATTATTAGTTATCAAGTAACAATAATTACACTTGCAAAAATCGA
>JAZGBQ010000297.1:0-2973 GCA_036476435.1 Fidelibacterota bacterium | reverse complement strand
CTGTAAAGGGGGTAGTATCCAGGTTAGGTTCCGTTTTATCACCGGAAATACCTGACCCAGAATATCCTCCCAAAATATATCCGCCATCGCTGGTCTGCTGTACAGACACTAAATAATCATTTTCACTTCCCCCAATCGCATTCTGCCAGACTATATTGCCAGACCCATCTAATTTCACTACCCAATAATCAGATCCTCCCCAGCTAGCATCCATTTTATCACCGAATGTACCAGACCAAGAATATCCTCCCAATATATATCCGCCATCACTAGTCTGCTTTACAGACATTAAACGATCTTCCTTATTTCCCCCAATCGTATTCTGCCATTCTATTGTAGAACTTTGTGCGTTTGCTGTATTTAATAAAAAACTAAACAATACTAATGAAGCACAATGAGTTATAACTCTTGTTAAAGAACACATTGAAATCCCTTTAAAAGCCAGGTAAATGTAGTGGGCGGAGTGCTGATTATCAATAATTGGTGGAAATCCTTTTTGACCTTGCGATGTGACAGCGTACAATATACTATATCAAAGACCCCCGCTCCCCCATTGGTGGGTGGGTACACAACAAAAATCGGTATCCCGCCTGTATCCCGTTTTATGCGATTAAATACGGTTAAAACAATACTAACTTATTAAGTGACCTTATCTGTGGATGACTGGTCAATAATTATCTGCCAAAATACATTTGAATCATTAAAATCGCGTCCATATATGCATGGGCAAGAATCAAAATCCAAAGATTCCGTTTTACCAGCAGGAATGAAATTCCGAGCACTAAACCCATAAATCCTGTCTGCACAATACCCATCAAACCCCATTCATAATGTACTAATCCAAAAATAACAGAGCTGACCAAGACTGCTATCTTCAAAAAGATTTTGCTGTTTCCACCCATTTCTGCGATGCGAGTAATTAGGAATCCACGATAGATAACCTCTTCTCCAAATGATGAAACAATAAAAACTGCCACCAGAGCTGCCAGCAGCATTGGCAGGTTTCCCTGTAAATAATTGTAGCGGCTCATGTCTGCACTTTCTGGAATACCAGTTATATTTGCCATGATAATTGATCCAACAACGAATCCTGCAACTGCGGCAAAGAAAACCACAAAAGATAACAGAAATGATCGTAGGTTTATAAATTTTTTATTTACCCCAAAATGTGACCAGCCCTGACCCCGCAATCGAATACCGAGCCAGACAATAAAAAGCATTATAATATTAGCTATCCAGACGATACTCTGGCGAAGAATTGGATTTTCTCCCACCAGTGGTTGGAATATTCTTATAATGACGATTGCCGAGAAAAATACCAGGAGGATCTCAATAATCTGTATAAGTTTATTGTTCTTAAGAGCATTCTCCGAAACGGTTATCCAGTTCGATTTATTAGCCATATTCTATCCTTAATTTGTATTTCCTGTTGTTTTTTGACCAGTCTCCAGAGATTGTACTACTTCTTAAGTTTGGAGTTTCTGATGTAAGTTGCATTTAATATGAAATAGTATCGGAAATATAACCTAAAATCAGTTTAAACATCTCAACCCCATCTAAATTGATGGTCAAAGTTGAAAAATGAGTACTTAATAATCAATTAAACCAACACTACCCTCGCCCCCGGGGCAACCTACCCCCCAGTCTTTACGGAGTCCTGTTTATTGCGATTAAATACGGTTAAAAACGGTTAAATATGAACTATTGGAGGCAAGATCAGTGAAAGGTAACAGGATTATCGTTAGGAGAATAAAATAAGTTTTGGAGAAATAAATATGAGTGTTATATCAATAACTCTCAAGCACCATAGAAAACAAAACCCCGGTTGATTCCCGGGGTCATAAAAATGAAAAAGTTAAATTGATTTAACCAAGATATTGCCTGAGGAGATTGCTCCTCGATTTGTGCCCCAAGCGTTGAATGGCTTTAGCTTTGATTTGCCGAATCCGCTCACGAGTCAAATTGAATACCTCACCAATTTCATTGAGTGTCAACGCTCTTCCCCCGTTAATACCATAATACATTTCGATTACTGTCCGTTCTCGATCAGCAAGTGTTTCCAGTGAAAGCTTTACATCCTCTTTCAATGATTCTCGCATAAGCAAATTATCTGGCGAATCCTCATGAGGATTTTCAAGCACATCCATTAAAGAGTTTTCTTCCCCATCCTGAAAAGGAGTGTCAAGTGAACTGTGTTTTCTGGAATACATCATAGCATCCACGATTTGGTCACTTGACATACTAAGTTGATGACTGATCTCATCTGCTTTCGGTTGGCGTTCGATTTCAGCCTCGAGCTTCTCAGCGGTCTTGGTCATCTTTGTGATCGTACCAACACGATTTAAAGGGAGCCTGATCAACCGAGCTTGTTCAGCAAGAGCCTGTAATATTGACTGTCTTATCCACCACACAGCGTATGAAATGAATTTGAATCCGCGGGAATGATCAAATCTTTTGGCGGCTTTAATAAGACCTAAATTGCCTTCATTTATCAAATCAGCCAGTGATATACCATTTCCCTGATATTTTTTTGCAACTGAAACCACAAACCGCAGATTTGATTCCACCAGTTCCTTCATTGCGAGATCTTCCCCATTCTGAATGCGGATTGCAAGTTCAACCTCTCTTTCAGGAGGAAGGGGAGAAAATTTTCCGATTTCTGAAAAATAACGGCTTATACTTCGATTTGATCTTGGTCCGAGGCTATTTATGGTTTTTGCCAATACTTTTAAACTCCTTAAATATTTATCTTTAATTCTGATTATTTGATAAGGACTATTTTCCCTCTGAAAAAGCATGCGGAAGATAAGCTGAATAAATGTGGTAAACTATACGAATTTTTCTTCTTGTTACTTCTATTACAATACACCCTCCATAGCTATGATCTTGCTCCCAAAAGTTATACCAATGTAAGTCGACTTGACGATCCCCGCCTCCAGGGCGACCTACTCCCCCTACTTACTTTTTCCGGTA
>JAZGBQ010000296.1:0-3681 GCA_036476435.1 Fidelibacterota bacterium | reverse complement strand
ATCTGCAGCTAAAGACCAAGGGGAACCATTAATGAGAGATCAAAAGAGTTATTTATTCTACCTAATTATTGTTATCACTTGCTTTTTAATCGTTATTGATGGAGCAAAGGGCCAAGAGACACACGATGAAATACTTTATTTTAACAGTTCGGCACTATTTGAATGTAAAGTAAAGCTGCCAGCCATTTATGATTCTGAGAGAGCATACCCGCTTGTTCTTGGCTTACATGGCGGTGGGAATTCGCTTGACGAATTCATAGACATTTGGAAATACTTTGAAAACCCGGAATTTTTATTTGCAGTTCCGCAAGCCCCGTATAAATGGTTAATGGAAGAAAAAATTGGTTACGACTGGTCAGCATGGCCCACAGGGGACATTGCTGTTATGGCAAGAGCCCTTGATCTGACTTCAAAATATATTACCGATTTGGTTGAATCATTAAAAGAGAGATACAATATTCAAGATGTGTATTTACTTGGGTTCTCACAAGGTTCAATCATTACCGTGACTGCCGGTATTAACAACCATCACCTATTCAAGGGATTAATTATTTTATCTGGACCTCCATTATACGAACCAACCTGGTCCCCTTTTGTTGACTGGTTCGATCTGGAATGGCCACCAGAGGGATCCGCACGGTCTGCAAAGGATCTTAGAGTATTTATAGCTCATGGAAATAGTGATCAGTTAGTTGATATCAACTTGGCTTATAAAACGAGGGACATATTTCAAAAATTCGGTTATAATGTCACCTTCTTTGAGCATAAGGATGGGCACGTTATTAGTCCTGATGCATTAAAACAAATTAAAATTTGGTTAACAGCTGATTAAAAACCCAAGAGAAGTGAATAAGTAATTCATTGGATGCTCCTCAACCCGTCGTACTGAAATGATTATTTTATGTATCAACAAGTGTTTCTATCTATTTAAAAAATCCTGAATGGGCATTTGATTTAAATCTTTATACTCGGGGTGTTTCTCAAGCCAATCATTGAGATGTTCTTCTGACCAGAAGAAGTTATCGACGGCTCACCCACCCCCCCGTTGTACCCAAACTGTCTCCGGGCTCTGCGATGTAATCTTGCCATCCCGTATTTCAACATCAATTGGTAAATAGCAATGGGCACAGGAATCGTGAAGGTTTATTGTTTTATCTGCAAATTCATTGCTGTTGACCAACAGCAAGAAATCAATGGCTCACCAAACTCCGAAGGGATTTGCATCATCAACGGTAACCGTGTGAAAATTATATCGCAGCGGGCCACCCCAATTACTATAATTATTAACGAGCGAATATCCTAACGGCCGGTCAGAATCTTTGATTAAAATTCCTGTCTTTGCTAAAAAGGATAGACGGTCTTGTAAATTATTTTCATTGATTACCAGATCTTTACTCATGACCCGTAAACTCGGAGTCAGATCTGTCTTCTCACCGGTAAAGATCAAATATTTAATAATCCTTTTTTCTTGATCACTGAGGATGTAATTGTTTGCACTCCAGAACCTGATATTCCTAGCGATCCCGGGATTGTCTCTGATATATTGACCGACCGATAATCTTAATAAGTCATCTGGCTTGATGTTGAGATTTGCCATGGCTTGATGGATTGTTGTTGAATGAAACCGCTTTTTCCAATCTGACAATAAATAGTCGACAACCCGCTGACCATCTGTGGTTAGGTTTTTCTGGTTATTATCTGCTGATAAAGTATTCATCATCACAGTAATTGTGAGGATCGAAAATATATATTTCCATTTCATATATATCCTATTATTTTTATTCAGCAATACTATCTTCTGTTAGATTTTGCAAAGCTGTAATGTCGTCTGAGATTTTGTCATAAAAGTTATCGACTTCACCGACGTACTTTTTGTAAAGGAGGCCATTTTTATCAAACAGGAAATAGGTCGGAAGTCCTATGACGCCGAATTTCTCAATCAAATTAGCATCACCAACAAGAATTGTGTAATTGAGATCAAATTTATTTACTGTTTCTCTGATGTCTTCAACAGTACCGGAATAGGTAGCAACGCTTATTACTTGAAAATTCTGTTTCTTAAAATCTTTTTCAAGTTTATTCAGAACCGGGAAGGCCTTTACACAAGGCCCACACCACACAGCCCAGAAATCAACCAAAATTATCTGTCCTTCTTTCATTGAGCCTTCAAAATCGGTTCCTTCTAAATCAACACTTTTTAAATCATCTAAGGTTAATGTATCCATGGCATTAAGATCTGTTGCAGTGAAACCTAAAGTAAAAAACAGGACCGCTATCAACGATAATTGGTGGTTCCATTTGTAGATGTAGGGTATATGTCTCACATGATTTATCCTGCCTGCCAGGGTAATATTAATTAACCTGCTGCTGGTGTGCAAGGGGCTCAACTGGGAAAACCAGGTTATAGATTTTATCCGAGGCTTCAGAAAGTTTTAGATCTGCCAAGCGGTAATATATTGTCAAGCCATCGCGTCTGCTTGCTAACAACCCCCGGTCTTTTAATTTCCTGAGTTGATGAGATACTGCTGAGATCTCCATCTTGAGCACATCCGAAAGATCACACACGCATAGTTCATTCGCCTTAGCCAGACAGTAGAGAATTTTCAGTCTGGTAGTATTCCCCAACATTGAAAAGACTTCAGCTGAATTTTCTATTTCACTGTTGTTATGAATGTCACGTCTTAATTTTACAAGGGTATCGTGGTCAACAAACGACCTTTTACATGATCTATCAATTTTATTAGTTACCATTACAACTTCCCATTAATTAATTCTTTATATTGTTGGTGGTTCTTCTGACTTCCGATTTCAAATGCTTCACTTAACGATAAAACAATCAGTTCATCCTTCTTATTGCTGTTAGCAATCCAATGATCGGCAGACTCTATAGATGAAAAGAAGTGTACATAGTGGCAAAAACTACTTACTACGTCGGCACGAATTTTATCGGTGTCAGGCACCATGAACGATACAACTGCTTTTGGGGGATCGATTTTTTCAATTCCATCAGGTGCTATAGCGATTCGTATCTTTTCTTTAGTATTCAGGTCTTCGGATGTTATCTCTGCAGTCTTACCTAAAATTTGGGGAATGAATAGCGCATCCCAGGCGCACCAGGTTGTGAGTGTTACGTCATCAACCTTTAAACTGTGAGCCATTTTTCCGATGGTCAATCCCCAGTAACCAATAATATTTTTCGTTTCGTCATAGTAAACACCAGGCCAATTGCTTATTACCGTATTGACTTTTTCAAATGGATAACCCAATGATTCGGCGATATTAGTTATGCTTACAGGTTTTCCTTTTGCTAGCTCACGGTATATCTGGATCGACACCTTTCTTTCAAAATCTGATAGATTTAAAAATTCATTGGGGAATGCCTGTAAAAAACCATTTAATTTTTCTTTTGAAATTTCTTTTCCTGATTTCATTTCGTCACTCAGTAGGTTTTAAAAATTATATCTCAATAAAATCCCTTTTTATTCGATTGATTCAACCTGCACGGCTTGATATGTCTGTCGGATTCTGCCTAAACAGCAGCGACCTGATGGATTTTTGACTTCACAGGAACATAATCCACGACCGACATTCAGACGGACCTCTTCTTCAATATTGGACCGGACGTTAGTAATAAAGTCCTTTTCAATGTCTGCTTTCGTATGGTTATAGCAATAACATATT
>JAZGBQ010000295.1:0-3579 GCA_036476435.1 Fidelibacterota bacterium | reverse complement strand
GCGAGGTCAATTTGATATTTTCCGGAACAACGGTTGAAAAGAGCTTAAGCAATCTCAACTCGTTCTCAGAGACCATTCGATCATTACTGAGAAGGAGGTTATAGGTTTCCAGGATCTCAATATCTTTGACCATGCTCGTGTAATCCCTGGTCTGGTAAGCTAATTCCAGGTATCTATTCTCGCGCTGCTCCAGGCGCTTTTCAAGTCGTCCAATGGTCATGTCTGCTATAAGTGCTGTAAATATGAACACCGGGACCATTACTGCAAATAATGCCCCGACAAGTTTACTCCTGAAGGTATACTTATAGGATCTCAGCGTATCTTCCGGGAGTATGTTGAGTGTATTGACCTCATCGTAGGCAAGAGAGAAATTCAGTGAATAGACCGGTAATAATTTTTCCTTGATCTCAGGTACATCCTCTTGAAAACTGTAATTACCATACCGCAGCGGATTGAATACTTCTGTTTTCATATAGATGTTCTGCTGAATTTCTTCTATGAGATTAGGGAAAGAAGCTCCAATGCCATTGAATATCATAGCATCCCATTCCAAAGCTGCGTTTTGATTTTTAAAATAATTCAGGGACCGGTTCAATTCACTTATGATGCGTTCGACTATGGGACGGAGCAGGATGGAAACCTTGTAAAGATCGACATTTGATTCGTCAGTCAAGCCCGTTTTTACTGCCGGGAAGCCATATTCAAACAACACTTTTTTTGCCATGGAATAATCAACTTCCGCGCTTTTACCACCGGCAATGATTTTTTGCATAATTGCCTTGTAAAAATCATTAGCGCCAATTGCGATCTCACGTGAGTACAGCAGTCCGTGCTCGGCGACAACGATGACGGTCGTACGCATTTCTCCAAGATGCACAAGGACCACGGTATCTTCATTGCGGTCAGGATAATTCCTTACGAATGATTTCCAGAGGAGTACCGGCAAGGTGGATGTGAACCGCAGCTTGATCCCGTTCTTCTTGAAAATTAAATGGTCATTTTCAATATTGGTCCGGTCCTTCACACCAATGACTACATTGCGCATTGTTGAATCGGTATAACCGCGGGTTACTTCCCAGTTCACAGTCTTGTCTTCGGCGTTGAAGGGCAGGTTTTTCTTAGAATTCCACTCCACCAGGTCCGCGATCTCCTTTTTCTTCAGCGGCGGTGTTTCGATCGCTTGTGTCTTGGAAGGTGAAATAGCTGAGAAATACGAGCCGAATGAAGACTTCCTGATCACTTTGCTGAATTCGGTACGCAGTACATGGGATACGAGAATATCCATATCCGTGATCGTTTCTCCGCCAAAATCGTAAGGCAGGTTAAAAGAACCGATCTTCTCGACGATCCTGCCGCTCATTTTCCATTTGATCTGCGAGACCCATAAAGTGTTCTCATCAGCGTGCAGGGTGATCTTTCTGCTGGTATCATCGAATTGATGAATGATCCCCTGCAGGATCTTCTTAAAAATATTCTTGCTTTTACCCTGCCGCAGGGTTGTCACCAATTCGCTGTTAAATTCCTCCGGAGCGACTGCCGCAGCGGCACTGACGACCGCATCATCCGTAGACTTAAGACGGGTCTTTATTAAAAGGTCTTCTACAATAGCTTCAGGTTCGGTTACGGCTTTCTCAGTTTCCACTGCTGCAGGTTCTTCCACAGCTGCTTCCGTTTCAGGTTCGGCTTCAGTTGGAACCGCCGCTTCTACCGGTTCTTTGGTCTCTTCAGGGGGAGCAGCAGCTGTCTCTGGCGGTGCTGCAGCTTGCTCCGAAACCGTTGGTTCTTCCTGAACAGCCTGTTTATCTTCGCTTTCCTGTTTTTCTTCAGCGGACTGCTGCGCCCTTAAAATATCGAGTAGGCGATTTGTCGCTGCTGTTTTTTTATTTTCTTTGTCAGACATAAAATGGGCCACCGGATTTGATTAATTGGAAAACCAGATCTGAGTCTATTTGATCTTTACCAAGGGTCAGCATGTCAATAATGAGCGCATGACAGGCAACAACAATTTTTCTAGGGTAACCATTTGTGTGATCGAATATGAGGTCTTTTGCTTTTGCATTGAACAACTGTCTGCCATTTTTTAATCCGGCAATTTTCAACCGGTGATCGATAAAACTAATTGTATCGATCTTATCCATCGGTGGGATCGTGTAAGCAAAGGCAATCCTGTCTCGAAAATTCTCCATGCTTTCCAGAAGGTCTTGAAATTCAGGTTGAGCAAATATTATGACCTGTATAAGCTTGGTGTTATTTGTTTCGAAATTCAACAACGTCCTGACAATTTCCACCTGGTCCGGTCCCATTTTCTGTCCTTCATCGATCATCAGAATAACTCTTTTCTTAAAATTCAGCGTATAATCAATGAGGAAATGTTCAATCTGGTTCATCATGTCCACAGGATCATTGCCTTCATCCTGAATTCCAAATAATTTTTTCAAATGGGCCAGGAATTGCTCATTATCTTTCCAGGTTGGATCAAGTATGAGGAAAAAGGAATAATCGATGCCTGACTCATTGAACCTGTTCAGTAATAATCTCGAAAGGGTTGTCTTACCAGTGCCAATCCCGCCGATAATAACATTCAATCCACGGTTAAGCCTTAAAGAAATTTCAAGCCGATTGAGGCAATTCCCATGACTTTTGGTTTGATAAAAGAATTCCGGGTCTGGTGTCATAGAAAAAGGCTCCTTATCAAGCCCCAGCAACTTGCAGTATTCCGCCACTGCTTTCTCTGATGGCGAGATGGAATTATACCTGGCAATATTTTTATTAATCGTCGGTTGATCGGGTTCAGGCGTACCTGCAGACCTGGATTCTTTTAAATAAAGAAATTTCATATTACCTACTATTGACATCCGAACCGACTGCCTTTTTACATAAGGCAATCTATGCAAGTGTTAAGTTCGCTTAACTTAACGCAGTAATTTAAACCAAAATTTTAATATGTCCAGTTACTTATTATTTTGTTTCAAAATTAGTAAAACAGCCAATTTTTATCAATTTTTATAACGGGTTGCGGTCTTTTGAACAATAAAAATACAACAGATATCTTTTTTTTACTGAACATAGGATTTATAAAACGTTCTGCATATTCTTCATGGCTCCGCAGCCAAAATAATCAATTCTGTCAGAATAATAAATGAAAATATTTTTTTAATAACCTTTAACTAAATCCCAGTATCAATCAGAACATTACAAATAATCTGGATAGTTAACAATTCACTTATTTCAGGACGATGGTTAAACTATCTATTGCCCTCTCATTCCGATTCTATCCCCAACAACTCGACTTCAAACAGTAAGGTGGCGTTGGGGCTGATCATTGATCCCGCCCCTTTTTCTCCGTATGCAAGATTCGGAGGTATAACTAACTCTCATCTGGCTCCGACTTTCATTAACTGCAGTGCTTCGCGCCAACCGGGTATCACCGCATTCACACCAAAGATCAAAGATACTGGGTTCGTTCCGGCTGAGTGAACTATCAAAAACGGAGCCGTCCATTAATTTTCCTGTATAATGCACTTTTACACGATCCGATGACCGGGGGATTTCACCGTACCCGGGACTGAGCACCCGGTA
>JAZGBQ010000294.1:0-2340 GCA_036476435.1 Fidelibacterota bacterium | reverse complement strand
AAGGATATCCCGGAATACAAACAGACCAAGGACGAGCACTACGCAACTTCAAAGGAAGCCTATGAAGCGATTAAAACAGAAGAAAACAAAATATTGTTCCTTGATGTTCGTACTCGATCCGAAATAGCACATATTGGGATGCCCACGGTGGCCGACGCGAATGTTCCTTTTATGTTAATGGCAGAGCCGATGACATGGAATGATGAATGGGGTAGTTTTAAAATGACAAGTAACCCGGACTTTTTGAATACAGTCAAACAGAGACTTGAAGAAAAAGGGCTCAACCGGGATGACAAGATCTTTTTGATGTGTCGTTCAGGAGGCAGAAGTGCATCTGCGGCTGATTTGTTAAACGAGGCAGGGTTCACGAATGTTTATTCAGTGGTCGATGGTTATGAGGGTGACATGGCGGAGAATGGTGAACGTAGTTTAAATGGTTGGAAGAACAGTAACCTGCCCTGGAGCTATCAGCTGGATAAAAATAAGATGTATCTCCCAAAGTGAGAGAATCCTGATTTAAGATAATCAAGATCAAGAGAACCAGGATGATATATTCCAGAGTGAGATATTTATGAGCAGAGCCTTTGTCAAGGAACCGGACGGTGATCAGGCAGAGACCGACCTGCCTGAACGTCCACAAAGTGAGCATCCGAACTACATCACCACAGACGGATTGCAAAAGATGAAGTCAGAAGTCGAAGATTTAAGGAAAAAGCGTAATCGGTTAAAAAAGGAAGATGATCTTTCTGCAAAAAATAGAATCAAGACTGTAGAGGCAGAACTTCGTTATCTGGAAAAACGACTTCAATGTGCAATTCCAGTCGATGTCTCGAAACAGGTATCAAAAGAAATTCGTTTCGGTGCCACAGTTAAATTAATTGATGTAAATGATCAGGAATACATTTTTGTTATTGTGGGTGAGGACGAAGCAGATCCTGAGCAAGGATTTCTAAGCTGGGTCTCTCCATTGGCACGAGAACTGCTCGGTAAGAAAACCTCAGATGTTGTTATCTGGGAAAGACCCGCAGGGAATCTGGAACTTGAAATTCTGGAGTTTAGATTTATATCTGGTATATGACAGGTATAAATCAAGTCATGCTGGTTCGATCTCTAGAACGAGCGTAACTTGAAATTTAATGAAATCTAAGTGACATTCCAGCAAACAGATTCAATTCAGGTGCGGGTTCAAAGAATCGGTCTAACGATTGATTGTATAAGGTGGTGCACTTGGAACTTGAAATCACCGAGCAGTTAGTGGTTTATATGAACCAGTCCTGGTTTTAAGTAACCAATCCAATACTTATCTCTATTTTTTCATTATCAAAATCTATTAAGAAAATAGATTCCGCGGAGGTATTAATAGCTAAATCCGTCAGGTTTCTAACATCTATATGGGTTTTATTTGATATCGATCAATAAAACATCTTTTTACCATTATCCTCACCGCTTATTGGCTCAATGATTGCCATCAGTATACAAATGGTCCGGAACTGCCCAATAGAAAGACAGTTTTACACGGCTTGATAATCAGGTAGTGGAAGAGGAAATATGGAAAGAAGAACTTTGTACGTCACAAAGGTTATTTTCACGGTATGGGGGCTATCCGCAATGATAGTTTCAGCTGAAGATATTGAATCCAGAGAAAAGCAGGTCGAACAACTTGGGGACATCACAGTCAGTGCAACACGTGTTGATAAACCGCTTTATAAAATTCCTGCTGCTATTGGGGTTGTTGATAAAAATGATATTGGGCTCGGTAAACAAAAGATTGGCCTTGATGAATCGTTGGTCAAGATACCGGGTTTGTTTATGCAAAATCGTTATAACTTTGCACAAAGTTTGAAAATCTCGATTCGTGGTTTTGGTGCCCGCGCAAATTTTGGTACGCGGGGTATCAAGCTTTACCAGGATGGTATTCCACTAACAACGGTTGATGGTCAGGGTGGAATAGAAGATATTGATTTGAACTCAATAAATCGAATAGAAGTTATGCGTGGCCCCGCTTCATCGCTCTATGGCAGTTCATCTGGTGGTGTCATGAATTTCTTTACCGGTGATGAAGGCGATTTTGATCCTTACGTAGAAGGTAATTTCAGTATAGGTGAATACCAGACTTATATCGGCAATATCAAGACAGGCGGTCAAATAGACAAGTTGGATTATTTTCTTAACCTGTCTCATCTGGATGTGACCGGTTATCGTGATCATAACCGGACACGTAACACCAAGTTTAATTCAAAATTTAAATATCAAATTGACGATACTTCAGATTTTACAGCTGTATTTACGGCCTATGATGCCCCCCAGGCAGATGACCCGGGAGGAATAGATCAGCAGCAA
>JAZGBQ010000293.1:0-3078 GCA_036476435.1 Fidelibacterota bacterium | reverse complement strand
AGTTACCGAAGAGGTAGCCAAATGTCGGGTGAAGCCAGCGGAAGCACCATATAAAAAATCGATTCCTTAGGATTACTTTGACTATTCTGTAACCTTTGTCGCGGGATAAAAGACCGTCCCCGTGAGTAACGTAGAACTTCTTTCCTCCCAGCTCAAATTGAACATCATCAAAATAAGTCTTGTTAGTAATTGTGTCCTGTATAAAATCTGACACCCAGTAATCATGATTTCCAAGAATATAATGGATTTCAATTCCCTTTTGTTTAAGAGCAAAGACTTCAGAATAAAAAATAAAATATACCTTGGGAATGACATGGGGATATTCAAAATAAAAATCAAATAAGTCACCAACAATAAATAGAGTGCCACCGGTCTTTTGAATGTGTTTGAAAAAAGAAGAAATACGTGCAAGTTTTTCGTTTTCACGCTCGGTGTTTTTGAGCATCAGGTGAATATCAGAAATAAAATAGACAGGCAGTTGCATCGGTCACAAAAATAACTGTCCGGTAATGGAGTAGTCAAATGAATTGTCGTATTTGTCTTGCAACTGACAAATAATTAATTTTAACCTTCCTAAAATGATCAGCATCTAATTCCACTGGAACCAAAAAGGGTTAGCAATAGTAATCAATAATTATGAAAAAGCGATATTCAATAATTCTATTAATTGCATTAAGTGGTCAGATAGCATTCGGACAGTCGTTTGGGAAGAACAAGGTTCAATATCGCCAATTTGATTGGGAGTTTATAAAATCACCCCATTTTGATGTATACTTCTATGGTGATGACGAAACACTGGCAAGATTCACAAGCCAGGTGGCTGAAGAGGCGTATGAACAGGTTTCCAAGCATTTACGCTGGAATTTAAGGAAACCTGTATCTATCATTGTTTACAATTCGCATAATGATTTTCAGCAGACCAATGTTACGTTTTCCTACATGGGAGAAGGAATTGGCGGTGTCACCGAGCTGTTTAAAAATCGAGTTGTTATTCCTTTTGAAGGATCCTACGAGCAGTTCAGACACGTGATCCATCACGAACTCGTGCATGCCGTGGTGAACGATATGGTCTATGGCGGATCGGTGCAGAGTATTGTTTCCGGAGCACAAAGATTATCGTTGCCATTATGGGTAAACGAGGGAATTGCCGAATATCTTTCTGCTAACTGGGATACACGCGCTGATATGATCCTTAGGGACCTGTCGATCAATGATTATATCCCCCATGTGAAAGAACTTGATTATTACATGGCTTATAAAGGCGGTCAGTCTGTGTGGCGTTTCATTGCTCAAAAGTATGGACGTGAGAAAGTTGGCGAGATCTATGTATCCATGAAAAAGAGCCAAAATGCTGAACGCGGTTATGAAAAAGCACTTGGTATGGATTTTGATGATCTCACCGAACAGTGGCATAAATATCTAAAAAAAGAATATTGGCCGGACGTTGCTGACAGAGATGCGGTTGAGGATATAGCTACAAGGTTGACAGACCACAGCGAAAAAAATAATTATTATAATATTTCCCCTGCCATATCGCCTGACGGTAGCAAGATCGCGATCCTGTCTGATCGTTCACTTTATGCCGATATCTATCTTATCGATGCGTTCAATGGCAAGGAGATCAAACGCCTGATTAAAGGTAATCGATCAATTGATTTTGAAGAACTGAAGTGGCTCCAACCAGGAATATCCTGGTCCCCGGACGGAAAACACATCGTTATCGCCGCAAAAGCCGGGGATAGAGATGTTTTCCATATTGTGAACGTTGAAAACGGGAATCGCGAAAAGATTTCCTTTGACCTGGATGGCCTCTTCACAGCAAACTGGAGTCCTGATGGTGAGCGATTGGTATTTGTCGGTAACCAGGGGAGTTCCAGCGATATCTATCTTTACGGGTTGGGATCAGGGGAACTTGTTAATTTGACAGATGATATATTTTCTGATGCAGAACCGGTATGGAGCAAAGATGGAGCAAAGATCGCATTTGTGTCTGATCGCGGTGACTATTATAATGAGATCGAAAATAATACTGATGACACCTCTACTGGATCTGAAGACATAAATATGGCTGATCTCCGGTACTCCCAGACTGATATATTTATGATAGACCTGCAATCAGGAAAAATCTCACAGGTTACAAAAACCGATTACAATGAAAATTATCCGATTTTCTTAAATACTGAGAATAAACTTATTTATACCGCCGATGACCAGGGCATATGGAATATCTTTATCCATGACCTTGAATCGAATGTTGCTTATCCTGTGACCAATATTCAAACAGGTATACAACAATTATCTATATCTGATGATGATGAAGTGCTCGTCTTTAGCGGATTCAGTAAACGAGGCTGGGATATTTACACTATAACATCACCACTGAAAAAAGAACGTAAAACTGTTGAACCAACAAAATATATTACAAGCAGTGAATCGGAGGATGATTCCTTTACTGATTTAAGGCTTGATAAAAAACGTGAAAAACTTCAGGATGATCGAGCAGTTGGAGATTATTCGCAGGTGATATTTTTAGAACAGTATGAGCGCTATAACACAATTTTAAAAGATAATGAAGAGTTTGCCGGATTCACTGGTGAACCGGACAGTTCCAGAACAAATGAAGAATATATTTCAGAACCCTATAAGCCTCGTTTTACATTGGATCTTGTAAGTGGAAATGTCAGCATCAGTAATGTATTTGGTGCTCAGGGAATGACGTTTTTTGCCTGGAGCGATATACTTGGAGATCACCAAATATATCTAGGCACCGAAATGCAATTATCCCTGGAAAATACTGATTATATAATATCATATGCTTATTTAAAACAAAGATCCGATTATTATATTAATTTGTTCCAGACAGCTGATTTCTTCCGTATCGGCGGCTTTCATATTGGTCGCTTGAGACATTATGGAGTGTCTGGATTTGTTTCCAGACCTTTAAGTAAATATCATCGATTTGATGTTGGCTTATCTTTCCACCGGGTTAACTATCAGATATGGTTCGATAATCCTTATGCGCGGGAACCACAAGTAGTCAGTAATAATGGTCTTACGGCTGTGTTACCGGGTGTAAAT
>JAZGBQ010000292.1:0-2002 GCA_036476435.1 Fidelibacterota bacterium | reverse complement strand
AATTGGTAAAGAAGCAACAATAGAGGTGCGTTGGGTTATATTGAATGATAGGGGCAGAAACGAAATCTTACGGAAGAAATCTAAGATTACGAAAAAGGCTGAGACTGAATATTATAATGCTATTGCGATTGCTAAAAGCCAAGCACTAGCAGAATTATGTCAGCAGATTGCGCACGAAATCCATACACTTTCTAATTCGCAAGGTATTGTACAGGTACAATAAAGGTACAACGCGTTCCTGAACCAGCAACTCTCGTACTCTTCACGATCTTGGTCTAATAGATAAAATTAAAGGGGAATTCTAGGAAAATGAACTATTAGCAATAGTGGCTTGAATCGCGGTCTCATCAGGTAATTTACTCACATTCCAACGGATAAATATAGTACCGGTCGCTAAAGTAGCTTTTTCTTTTTTTCTACTTGCTATAACACGATATGAATTCTCATGTGATATATCATCTAACTCAATTACAGCTAGAATAGAAAAATCATTAGACAAAATAACAAAATCATAACTCATTCGATTAAGACGGTTAATCCATTCACGAGTATAAAATTCTTTTTTAATACCAAGCATTCTTGCGACATGTACTTGAGCCAGAACAATACGATCAGGCAAAGCATTAACTAAACGATGATACAAAACTCTCTCAGGCCTCGTAAATGCTTGCTTCAAATAAAAAGGCCAAATATTATCCGGCTCATGAACCTCATCAGCATCATCAGCTTTATTAGCCTCATTAGCTATAGGCAACTGTACCGATTTAATTACATAAAAAATCAGCACTAAAGCCAAAACAAAAAAGATAAGTAAAAGATAAGAAGACAGATGATTCAAAATAAATGTAACCCTCTAAGTTGCCATGCCTCCTAGGAATTAATACTGTATCGACTTAAAGTAAATAAAACTTAGAACAACAAAGAATACCTTGATCTAGTCGAGAATTTTACCGCCACTTCTCCCCATATACTTTTTTGTTTGGCCTGAATCCTTATTATTTGATGAATACTTTTCTACTGCGCGAAATTCCAAATCCGGCTAGAACAAGACCAAGAAGAATAAGGAAAACGCACATCACGAATGTGGCGACTCCAAGTAACTGCCTTATTAGGATCTCTTTCATCTTCAACATTTGGAAGTCTCCGATAAGTTAACTCAGCTTTCACGATGCTGAGTTTAAGAATAGTTTTCCCAATCTCTCCTTTTGTACTTAACACATTATTCAAACTAACAAATTAATTCTGTAATTTAAATCACATAATGACTATGAATTGGAGAATAAATACTACTAGTAGCTACATCAAAAAAGTTTTGGATACTGCAAGGAGGTAGAATCACTAAGTTACAGAAAGATGATCTTGGAGTAAAAGATTGACTGATTCGGTGGCAAGAAACGAACCCATAACTGTAAATACCTTACTAATCGATATATTAACAAAGCAATAACAGGTCTAATTACCTAGAGATACCCCAATAATGCCCCAGTATCATTAGCTTTTATCAGATTATTTTGGATGCTAAATGTGATCGTCTATTTTATAAAAGTAGTATCACAAATGACTGCTTTTTGGGCACAAACCAGTCGATAATGACTGTTATCCATCCAAAATGGATATTTAGAAAAACAACGTTTGAATCAAGTAAAAGTGCAAGGTGCTCAAGTTATTTACGCCCGACCCCTTAGTTGTTCACAGTTATTGAAATTCTGCAGTTTTCGTTAACGATCGGTGATGTATCTTTATTGCCTATTCCATTAGCTATCAGAGCAATAACACGCTCGTCTGTTTCATAGGCAACGTGCGCTTCAAGCGGATTGGCATAATCTATGCCAAATATCCCGGTAACATCGGCTACATTGATATTAATATTAGTCGTGTCAATACAAAGTCTTGAGTCTAAATAACGGTCCATAAATTCTTCGGTTATTGTATAACTAAGTATGTCATTGGGATCACTAAAAGCAATGATGTCGATTTCACTAAGTGTACGTAAATTGTAATG
>JAZGBQ010000291.1:0-6642 GCA_036476435.1 Fidelibacterota bacterium | reverse complement strand
AAAAATGAGGATTATTTTTCAGATTCTGATAATGAATAGACTTAACATATCCGAAAGATATGGTTGAAAAGACCGGGTATGCATAGGCCATTCCATCGATTTTCATATCTGTAAGAAATTTGGTCTCTCCGGTAACTTTACCAAAGGCATCTGGTCGCTTCAAAGATTTTCCGATATGTTTGAGTTGCTTCATGGTCGAAATCGATAGAATCAGATTTTGAATCTAAAGAGAACAAAAAAATATATGGACGAACTAAAAATTACCGAAACTTTAAGGTAATTAAAAAATATTCAGGTCAATCAAAAGAATCCCATTTGTTTTTAAATTTTACCATGAGATTTTATAATACTCTCTTTTCCGACATTAAAGATGCCAGGAGCGCATCCATCGCCTTGATAGGTGGGGGAGGTAAAACTACTTTGCTTCATAAATTAGGGGTGGAATTTTCAGGGCACTATCCCCGTGTACTGCTTTCATCGCTGACCAAGACAGGTATTAGTGATAAACACCCCGCAAGGTTACTGGAGCACAGTAACCGGGACTTGTTAGAAATGGGATTTTCACAGACCAATCCCTTAATGGTCCTGGGAGAAGCACTATCAGATCAAAAACTTTCAGGACTTCAAACCCGTGAACTTTTCAAATTGATACCAGAGGTGGATGTATGCATTTTTGAATGCGACGGGTCTCGAAATTTGCCCCTTAAAGCGCATAATCAATCGGATCTAATTGTACCAGAATTTGCCACTCATCTACTGGTCGTCCTGGGAGCTGAGGTATCCGGGACCACGCTGAATGATGGACATGTACATCGTCCTGAGTTATTCCAACAATTATGGGGATTAGAGAAGGACCAGCGTATTAATCCTGAACAGGTCGCAAAGATCGTAACTTCAAAAAAAGGATATTTCTCGAAAGTTATGCATGATATTAAATGTGCTTTCTTTGTTAACAAGGCCGATCGGCATCTCGCAAAGGCTGTTGAGATTGCTAATGCTATAAACAATGTGAGTGAATACGATGTATTTTATGGAAGCCTGACTGACAACTGGATAAAAAAATGTCCTTAAATCCATCGGTTTTGATGATCGTTCCGGCTGCGGGCAGGTCGACCCGGCAGCCGCCCAATAAACTGTTACATCAATTGGCCGGTATGACAGTAATTGAATCTACGATCGCTGTTTTAAAACGTCATTTTGATAATATTGTTACCGTTGTCGGATATGATCATGAGCGTGTAAAGGAATCCATCACGAAACGATTTTACAGGGATATTACTATCATCGAAAATCCCGATTATACCAGTGGAGTTGCAACTTCTATCAACTGCGTACTTCAAAATATATCTTTACAACCCTTTAAGTATATTGGATTTTGTAACGGTGATTATCCGTTCATTAAATCGGGCACAATCAAATATTTGCTGCAGGAACTATGGGAACATGAACCTCTGATCCTCGCACCTACCTATGAAGGAATAATCGGTCACCCAAATTTTTTTTCAATCAATCTAAAAAATGAGTTCTTGGAAACTGAGGGGGATGTTGGCGGCCGTGATATAATTAAAAGTCATATAGAAGAAAGTATGCTTATTCCTGTTGAAGACCGTGGTGTAAATTATGATATGGATCAATACTTGGATGAAATAAGGAATGAATGAAAAGGTAGTTTGGATAAAAGGGGCAGGAGAATTGGGCAGTGCAGTAGCCGTCTCACTGCGGAGAGTTGGTTTACGTGTATTGCTAAGCGAAATTGAGACTCCTTTAGCAATTCGAAGAACGGTAGCTTTCTCGGATGCTGTGTTCGGTGAGTCAGTTAAGGAAGTGGAAGGAATACCCTCGAAATTGACAATTTTGAATGATCATAAACGTGTAATGGATAATGGAGCAATTCCTATCGTTGTTGATCAGAAAGGTATAATTGATGCAGTCATACCGGATATTATTGTCGACGCGCGTATGTTAAAAATTAAAGTGAAATCGATGATTCACGACGCCCGGCTTACCGTTGGACTAGGACCTGGATTTACAAGCGGTGAGAACTGCCATGCTGTAATCGAAAACAGTCGTGGTCATTCTCTTGGTAAAATTATCTGGGATGGTTCTGCAATATCTGACACAGGAATTCCCGGTAAATTGGGAGGAGAAACAGTAAGGCGAGTAATTCGTGCAGTGAGTTCAGGTAGAATTGAATGGGATATTGATTTTGGTGAAAAAGTTGTTGCAGGTCAAAGCTTGGGATTGATCAACGGCCAAAATAAAGTAATCAGCTCCGTTTCTGGTATTGTCAGGGGGTTGATTTCCCAAAAAATTCCTGTAACGAAAAATTTAAAAATTGCCGATATTGATCCACGTGGGTCAGCTGTTAATTTTCACGAAATTTCAGATAAGGCAAGGTGCATTGCACGCGGTGTTATGGAGTCAATATTTACTGTATATCCTAATTACCAAAAGATTGAATAAGTGGTTATGCGCTGCATTTAACTAAATTTTTATTATGGAAAAAGATGTTATAAGAGCTCTAACTCAATACGATGGTTCTAGGAAGGCTGCTTTGTGTTCTCTGGTTCAATGGAAAGGATCTGTTCCACGGAAAGATTACCCCTGGATGCTGGTTACAGATGATGGATCCATTATTGGAACAATTGGTGGTGGAAGACTGGAGTACCAGGTGATTGAAGAAGCAAAAAAAATCATGAATAGTAACCATGGGATGGTTATGGAATTTAAAATGGACGGAAAAGATGTTATGGGTGATGTTAGTATCTGTGGCGGAAAAGTAACCGTGTTTGTCGAGCCCTTAACGGATGAGTTAAGAGGTGTGTTTGAATCAATTCAACAATATCAATCAGGGCATGAAAAACCGATACTGTTAACTGAAATTCATCTTGGAAAAGATTTGAAATATAATCGTCAGTTCATTGTAAGCGGAAGTAATACAAGTAGTTACCCAGATATAGTAAAATCGAAGATTAATAGATTATTAGACCAACCCAGAAGTATTTCTATCAGGATCAAGGAAGTTCTTTATTTATTGCAATCGGTATGTACTTCACCGGTTCTGCACATTTTTGGTGCAGGCCATGTTGGACTTGCTGTGGCAAGATTAGCTGGATTTTTAGGTTTGGATATTATGGTATACGATGACCGTAAGGATCTGGCAAATTCCCGTAATTTTCCAGGAGCGAAAAGGATACTGAATATTGCGCCGGAAGATTTAAAAGATAATATCATCATCCACGAATGGGATTTCATTTTAATTGCTGTCAGGGGTCATCATCAAGAACTTGATTTAATGCGCTGGCTGCTTAAGCTCAAATGTTCTTATCTGGGATTAATGTGCAGCCGCAACAAATGGAAATTATTATCAGAAACATTGAAAATTGATGGTTTTAGTGATGAACAGCTAAGTCGCATATATGCTCCCGTAGGGCTTGATATTGCCTCGGATACGGTGCCTGAGATCGCATTTAGTATCATGTCGGAGATCATACAACATTACCAGACAGGAGCGCGATCACAGTTATCGCTATCAGAAAATGGCGGTAACTGAGGATATCCTGCATAACTAGATCAATCACGAATGATTTGTTATTTTGTGTAACTTTTACTCTCTTAGTCCATCAGATACATAAGTAAGTAGGTAAATAGTCAATTTTGCATATCACACCTGAAATAATAATTAGTGAAAGTGAAATAAGAGAAAAATTCGTACGTTCTTCCGGACCTGGCGGGCAAAATGTGAACAAAGTCGCAACTGCGGTTCAACTTGTATTCAATATCAACCAGTGTGAGACTATTCCCGACGACGTTAAGAAAAGATTGATACGATTAAGTGGAAAACGCGTCAATGAATCCGGTATATTAAGAATAAGTTCTTCTAAATACCGTTCTCAGAGTCGAAATCGAGATGATGCTCGTGAACGGCTGGTAAAATTGATAAAAAGAGCTGCGGAACCCCAGGTTAAACGGATTGAAACAAATCCGCCTAAATCCGCAGATATGAAAAGATTGAATGATAAGAAGCGTCAAGGCCTGAAAAAGGCTTTAAGGCAGGCTGTTCAACCTGATAGTGATATTTGAGGTTAATATTTTTTGAAACAAAGTATGGTTTTCGATGGTGTACAATAATGAAAGACGTCCGATTTTCAGTGAGAAAATCAAGTGGTTTATTTGGGTAAATCAGCTTATTTTCCGCATGCTTTTTTCGGTGAAAATGAATAGTTATCAAGCGGTTGGAAATAGAGTAAATATCAAAGGAGTTTAAAGGAATTGGTAAAAACTACTAAAGGTCCCGGGTCAGGATCAAATCGCAGTATAAGTCTTTATCTATCAGAAATCGGGAAATTTTCGCCACTACCGCCTGAAAGGGAGGTTGAACTGGCAATCCGAATTCAGAATGGGGAAGATCCTGCGATGAAGGAACTGGTGGAATCAAATCTGCGGTTTGTGGTATCGGTTGCGAAAAAATATCAGGGAAATGGCCTCTCCCTGGCTGATTTGATTAATGAAGGCAATTTAGGTCTTATTAAAGCCGCCAAAAGATTTGATCATTCCCGCGGATTCAAATTCATTTCATACGCCGTGTGGTGGATAAGGCAGTCAATATTACAGGCACTTGCTGAACAAGCTCGGTTGATCAGGCTGCCTTTAAATCGTGTTGGTACAATCACAAAGATTACTAAGACTGCTGAAAAACTTGAAGCTGAGATCGAAAGACAGCCTAAGGCTGACGAGATCAGTCACCAACTGGGTATGTCCAGCGATGAGATTGTGAATGCCATGATGTACTCCAGAAGACACAGTTCGCTTGATACTCCTTTTCAGGATGGGGAAGACAACTCTTTAATGGATGTACTTGAAGATCCTCATGAAGACTCCCCTGATGATGTCCTCATGCGTGAATCGATGAAAGAGGATGTCAAAGCTTCATTGGAAACACTCGCTGAGCGGGAACGGGCTGTGATCGAAATGTATTATGGCATTAATAGAGATAGTGCGTTGACTCTCAATGAAATTGGAGAGGTATTTAATTTAACCCGTGAAAGAGTCCGGCAGATCAAAGCGAAAGCCATTCAACGCTTAGGACACAAATCTCGAAGCAAGGTTCTTCGAAAATATCTTGGTTAATCAACCTTCGCAACTTTGTTATTTAGACCCCGGTAAACACCGGGGTTTTTATTTACCTCTGTGGATTTATCATTATTTATTACTTCCGAGTTCAGTCCACCTGAATTGGTCCGGCCTTGGACTTGGACCAGTAGATAATCCCTCCGGTAATCACAAAAGCAAGAAATCCGCCAATAACTTTTGTTTCATACAAAATCACATTTTCAATCCCTCCGGGAGGTAAAAGTGACATGGCCATTGCAAGCAGAGAAGTGACCAGTCCGGCGGCTCCAAAAAAATATGCCAATCCATTCCACTTTGGTACTTTCAAAAGCGCTTCTTCCGATGTGTCTCTGTATCTCAAAATTATGTAAGCCAGAAACATGTAAACGTATGGGACAAAATATATTAGTAATGCAGTGTCCAGCAGGACGAGATATGCTTCTCTTACTGATGTTCCAATAAAACTGAGGAGGATAAATATGCTCGCTATTGATGCCTGTACCAGAATAGCAATATAGGGTGATCCAAAACGCTTATGGATCTTTCCAAATCCTTTTGGAAGATAGTGATCTATACCGGCCACAAAAGGCATTCGAGCTGCACCGGTGAACCAGGCCATTAATCCTCCAATACCTCCAAGAGTAATAAATAAAGCCAGAAAATTCGATGTCCAGCCCAATCCCAATTTGTTGCCAATTGCAGCAATTCCCTGGAGAAAACCAGTAATGATGTTGATCTCACCGGCCGGAATAGCTACTAGCAGGGAAAATGTTCCGAAAATATAAATAGTAGCGACAACAATACCCGAAATGATTGTAGCTCGAGGGATGGCTTTTTTTGGGTTTTTAACTTCACCGGCTAAGATCGATGCTAATTCAAGCCCGGTAAATCCAAAGCAAATAGATGCCCAGAAATATAACTTGTCCAGGGTGATAATATTGGTAAAGAAACTGTTGCCAGGCATGGGATTTGCGAACCCATATTTTATAACGGAAATAATACCAAAAATGATCAGAATTGTTCCGGTTAGCCAGGTTCCGATCCCCCCTATATTATTTACCCATCTGCCCAGCTTAAGTCCGATATAATTAAAGAACATGACACCCCATAATGCAATGAGTGAGAAAAGCGTCACATATACTTTATTTTCTCCAATGTGCTGAAAGCCATCCCCCAGGATAAAAACGGAAATGCCTGCGATATAGACCATCAAATTTGGAAAGTAGAGCATATTGTTAGTCCAATAGCACCATCCTGAAATAAATCCGTGAAAATTACCAAATGCCTGTTTTGTCCATAAATAAATTCCGCCCTCTCCCGGTAACCTGGAAGTAAGTTCAATAACAGCAAACGACTGCGGTATAAAGAAGAGTAACAGTGCCAAAAACCACAACGTTATGGAGGTATTTCCTCCAACAGCCGCCAGAGAAATCCAGCGCAATCCAATAATGGCAGTAACGTTAAGCAGAATTAGATCTTTGACACCAAGTGCCCGAACAAGTTTCAAGGTTTTATCCTGATCAATACGGG
>JAZGBQ010000290.1:0-3328 GCA_036476435.1 Fidelibacterota bacterium | reverse complement strand
TATCGATAATTATGAGAATTCTTAATGTTTGGAAAATAGGGATAATCACGTAAAAATTACATTGATTTCATTATTTACTGTGATCTGCAATCCTATAATCCTATGCGCGGCTCCGCCACGTCAATTACAATGCAATTGATTACGTGGAATTTGAGATTCAAAGTATTTCTGATACTCAAGAGTGAAAATTATGAATCTGGGGATTATAGTATCCACTGAAAAAGAATTCTAAAATCCATAGGCTGTTTTACTACTATTTTCCGTTTCCTAAAGACCTAAATTACAGTCTATTTTCAAACCCATTCAAAGCTGTGATTTAGACCACAAAAATGGCAAAGATAATTTCATTGGTAAATCAAAAAGGGGGAGTTGGAAAAACCACTTCCGCTGTGAACATTGCTGTAAGTTTAGCTGTGACCGAGATTAAGACCCTGTTAATAGACATGGATCCGCAAGCCAATGCGACTACGGGACTTGCCAGCCTGTTTGAAGAACCTCAAGCCACGACATATGATGTACTAATAAAAGGTACACGGTTAAAAGACGCTATTACTAAAACTAAATTCGAATACCTTGATCTTGTCGCTTCCACTAACGACCTGGTTGGTGCCGAAATTGAACTTGTAAGCGTTATGATGCGCGAATACCAATTAGATAAAGCTGTTGCCAGCGCCATTAATGAATACGAATTTATAATATTAGATTGTCCCCCTTCACTCGGATTACTGACGATTAATGCGTTGAGTGCTTCGGATTCGATCATCATTCCAATACAATGTGAGTATTATGCCTTGGAAGGGCTGGGGCAATTATTAAATACGATCCGACTGGTCCAAAGACATTTGAACAAAAGGTTAACGATAGCAGGGGTATTGTTAACAATGTTTGATTCAAGATTAAATTTATCAAAAGAAGTTGCGGAAGAAGTAACAACATATTTTGAAGATAAACTTTTTACTAATGTCATCCATCGTAATGTTCGTCTAGGAGAAGCACCAAGTTTTGGAAAACCGGCTTTGTTGTATGATGCAAATTCTACTGGGGCCAGAAATTATATGAATTTAGTTGAGGAGATTTTAGAACGTGTCCAATAAAAGATTGGGAAAAGGACTGGAAGCACTAATTCCACCTAAGGATGAACCTAAATCACGAATGGGAACGCTTTTACTTAGATTAAGTGAAATTTTACCAAACCCGCACCAACCCAGACAGTCATTTAACAAAGTTACTTTATCAGAACTGGCTGCATCAATTAAAGCCAAGGGTATTATTACCCCGATTACCGTTAGAGTTCAAGATAATAAATTCATCTTAGTAGCAGGAGAGCGAAGGCTGAGAGCAGCCCGGATTGCAGGACTAGTAAAAGTTCCGGCATTTATAGTGGATGTTTCCGATGGTGCTGATATGATGGAAATGGCTCTAATCGAAAATATTCAGCGTGAGAATTTGAATGCAATTGAAGAAGCTGAGGTTTTCGCATTGTTACACAGCAAATTTGAATTGTCCCAGGAAAAAATTGCACACTCAGTTGGAAAAAAGCGAGTAACAATATCGAATTCCCTGAGATTGTTGAGCTTACCAGATGAGATCAAAACAAGCTTACGAAAGGGAGTTATATCAGCCGGACACGGACGCGCTATCCTGATGATGAAATCAAAAAAGATAATGATGAAAGTGTGGAAAAGAATTGTTAAAGAAAATTTGAGTGTTCGGGGGGCTGAAACATTAGCAAATAACCTGCTTTTAAAATCCAAATCCACTAAAAAACAGCTTCATACGACTAAACCAACAGAGGATCCAGGGATTCAAGCCATGGAAAATGAATTGATAGAAATCCTTGGAACGAAAATTAATATCCGCACCAGAGGAAAAGGTGGTGTTATTGAAGTTTCCTACTTTTCGGACGATGATTTTGATCGAATATACCATCTAATTACATCAATCCAGATCCCGTAACCTTAACTGGCATGAAAAAGCCAAATAAGTATACTGTTCTTATTATCCCCGACAACGACGAGAATAATCGGCAATATCATATTGCCAGGAATTGGCTTCTGGCAGGTTTAGGTACCGTCGGAATAATCCTACTTTCGTTTATCATATACCTTGCTTATTCGTTACCAAAATTGGCAGAATTTCAAAGCATGCAATCAAAATATAATGAGATAATTGGCGAACGAACTGCCGTGCTTTCCATCATGCGGGATCTCCAGCGTATAGAAAATATGGATAGAATTATCCGTCAAACACTTGGTACAGATTTAAAGTTTTCTCCAGCTGAAGGAATAGTAGTTGACACAATAAGTAAGTCGACGCCTGGTTACTTATCAGCAGATGGAGGTTTCATTGCATTTGTTGAAAATATTCCTTCACAGAAACCTGTTGAAGGGATTTTAACAAGAAAAATGAACTCTGCTTCGTTGCATCATTACGAGAATCACTATGGAATTGATATTGCAACTATGACTGGCAAGGAGATTGTTGCAGCGGCATCTGGGTCGGTAATATTTGCAGGTTGGACTTTTGACCAGGGTAATATAATTATTTTATACCATGGTAATGATTACTTTACGGTTTATGCCCACAACCAGACCAACATGGTAAAACTACATGATTTTGTGAATCGGAATGATGTAATAGCACTAGCAGGTAGCACCGGATTAACGACCGGTCCGCATCTGCATTTTGAGATCTGGAAGAACGGGATCAGCATGAATCCGGTGGATTATTTCCCTGAATATTTAACATCAGATTATAGCCCGGAATAATAATGAACAAAATTAAATTTCAAAATGTTCATACCATGATAGGCATCGACGTGATATACCACTTTCTAGGTCGGAATAATAACAATTATTTAACTTAATATTGAGATTTCCCTCTCAACTTGATCGATGGCAAGCATTTAGTCAAGCCATTCAATACATTCTTCAATAATTTGAAGTTGATTCCAGTCCTCAGGAAGATATGGCCCTGTCCCAAAATTTTATACCAGTCGTTAAGTTATTCTAAGTATTTTATAAGACAATGTTATTTACAAATAATATTAAAAATTCGAATCTCAAACTGAAATATAAAATTATATATTTTATACATATTCCAAAAACCGCAGGCTCGTCGATATCTGGCCCGAAATTAAAAAAACTAGGTCACGGTTTTAATATTGATTTTTCATATCGTACTCCTGCATCATTGGGTGGATGGGCAGGATATAAGTCAGATTATTGGCATAAGTATGAATATCCAGTTAAAAAAAATTTAAAAATTACTATAATAAGAAATCCATTCGATTTGTTGTGTTCCTATTATTTCCATGGAGATCCATTAA
>JAZGBQ010000029.1:0-4231 GCA_036476435.1 Fidelibacterota bacterium | reverse complement strand
TAGAACCTTCGTTAAAAAACATTGATTTTACTTTACACAAGGGAGAGATCCTTGGAGTCGCCGGCTTACTTGGCTCAGGAAGGACAGATCTTGCTCGTGCAATCTTTGGTGTCGATGCCATTGATAGCGGGGTAATTGCCGTTGACGGAAAGAAAACTGCTGTTGATTCCCCAAAGAAAGCAATTAACAAAGGGATCGGATTTCTAACGGAGGATAGAAAGAACCAGGGGTTGGTCATGCAGTTATCCGTAAAAGATAATATTTGCATGGCAAATATTGCAGCATTCTCGCGTTGGGGATTCATGCGTACCGCCAAGGAAGCTAAAGTGGCAGGCAGTTTTATTAAAGAACTCAGGATCAAAACGACCGGTTTAGGTCAAAAAACACTTTATCTCAGCGGAGGTAATCAACAAAAAATTGTGATAAGCAAATGGCTTTGTACAAAGGCGGATATTTTGATTTTTGATGAGCCGACACGTGGTATTGACGTTGGTTCAAAAGTTGAAATCTATAATCTCATGAATAAACTTGTGAACGGGGGAACGGCTATTTTGATGATATCATCTGAGCTTCCGGAACTGCTTGGTATGAGCGACCGGATTCTTGTGCTGCGACAAGGACGAATTGCCGGGGAATTTTCTCCCAAGGAAACAAACCAGGAAGAAATTTTACAGGCGGCTCTGGGAGGTATTGGTGAAGCTTAAAGCCCTAATACAACATTACAGTCGGCAGTTTGGCACCTTACTTGGACTTGTGGGTCTCATACTGATTATGTGGATCCTGTCCCCCCATTTTTTAACCATCCCCAATTTTTTAAATATTGCACAGCAAACATCGATAAATGCTATTATTGCAGTCGGACTTACATTTGTTATTATCACCGCTGGGATTGATTTATCAGTCGGTTCCATCCTGGCATTTTCGGGAGTCGTTCTGGCAAGTGTGTTAAATGCTGGTGCACCTATGGGACTTGCCATGGCTACAGGTATTGGAGTGGGTCTCGTTTGTGGTCTGGTGAATGGTGTATTAATAGCTTTTGGTAAGTTACCACCATTTATTGCCACCCTTGGAATGATGAGTATTGCCAGGGGCGGTGCTCTATTATACACACAGGGACGGCCAATTTCCGGATTTGGTTTGAATTTTCGAACTCTTGCAACGGGCGAATTATTTCATATTCCAATTCCGGTTATCTTGATGTTTTTCATCTACCTGATCGCTCATTTTGTTCTAACACATACTAAATTAGGGCGGTATACATATGCCATAGGTGGCAATGAAGAGGCAGCTCATCTATCCGGAATAAACGTCCGCGCTTATAAGGCTGCGATATACGGGATCTGTGGAATGTTAAGTGGACTAGCGTCGATTATTCTTACCGCCAGATTGAATTCTGCCCAGCCTATTGCAGGATTTATGTATGAGTTAGATGCTATTGCGGCAACTGTTATTGGCGGTACAAGCTTGATGGGCGGGGAAGGAAGAATCGTCGGGACACTTATTGGTGCTCTTATTATGGGTGTACTCCGCAACGGTTTGAATTTACTCGGTGTATCCAGTTTTTTACAGCAGGCAATCATTGGATCGGTGATCATTATTGCCGTATTAATTGACACAACCTTAAAGCGGAAACGATAATAATCATGGATGTTTTGAAAAGACTAATGGTGATTATGACAGTGATGATCCTGGCCATAATTGGGTTGGTGCTAAGTTGTCAGAGGAGCGAGTCTTCAAAGCAGAACAAAGTGGTAGTAGCACTTGTTATGAAAACAATGAATAACCCATTTTTCATAGACATGCAGAAAGGGGCAGAGGATGCTGCTGAAAAATTAAATGTCGAATTAATTGTCCAGGCGGCTGAACGTGAAGTTGATGTCGAAAAACAAATGCAGATTATTGAGAATCTCATCCAGAGAAAGGTATCCGCGATTTGCGTAACACCCAGCGGCTCACGAGAAATAGTGCCGGCTATTGTCAAGGCAAATAGGGCAAAGATCCCGGTCCTGGTAGTAGATACGCGCGTAGATCAGAACACATTGGATGAATTAGGCGGGACCATCGCAACGTTCATAGGATCAGATAATGTTGAAGGCGGTCGGATTGCAGGAAAGTTTATAGTAGAGCGGTTGCAGGAAACTGGTAAAATTGTCATTCTTGAGGGAATCCCGGGACATGAAACAGGGGATGCCAGATTACGCGGATTCCATGAAATCATTGATCAATATCCTGGTATCGAATTGATCGCTTCACAGACTGCTAACTGGGAACGTGACCAGGGATTCAATGTTTTTCAGAACATCCTGCAATCACACCCGGAAGTGGAGGCATTGTTTGCTTGTAACGATATGATGGCTCTCGGTGCGGTAGAAGCAAATTCTATTTCAGGACGTAATAAAGTCCTTCTGGTAATTGGATTCGATGCAGTTGAAGATGGACGCGATGCTATTCGTTCCGGAAAAATGACCGGCTCTGTTGCTCAGCATCCTTATGTAATGGGATATGAAGCTGTAATACGAGCGAGTGAGGTAATTAATGGTCAAATATTAGATGAATATATTCCGGTGAAGATAGAAATGATAACACAGGAAAACGTTGATAACCAATAGAGGGATTGGAATGTCAAAGAAAAAGATTTGTGCAGGGCTGATTGGTGCCGGTCGAATTGGAAAAATGCATGCCGAAAATATTCGATCCCGGATTCCAAACGTTGATTTACATACTGTTGCCGATCTAAAGCCTGATAAATCCTGGGCCAAAGAATTAAGAATATCAACGATTGTGAACAGCGCTGAGGAATTGCTGGCTGATCCGGATATAGAAGCGGTAGTAATTGCGACGCCTTCAGATACTCATGTGGAGATGATCTGTAAGGCTGCGGAGTCCGGTAAAAATATATTCTGCGAGAAACCGGTTGCCTTTGATCCCCATGACATCCTTAGAGCAATCAATACTGCAAAGGAGAATCAGGTAATGCTGCAGGTTGGTTTCAATCGAAGATTCGATCCGGATTTTCTTAGCATCAAGAATGCCATCAATAATGGGCAGATCGGTAAACCGCATATTATTAAGATAACAAATAGAGACCCAAAACGTCCTGATCCGAAATTCATACCTGATTCGGGCGGATTATTCATGGATTTTTGTATCCATGATTTTGATGCAATTCGATTCCTTTGTGACTCTGAAATTGAAGAAGTGTTTGTGATGGGAGCTGTTTTGGTGGACCCATTGATTGGTGAACTGGGAGACATTGACACGGCTTTGCTGACACTTAAATTGGAAAATGGTGCTTTGGCAGTTATCGATGTATCCAGAGAAACGAGTTATGGCTACGATCAACAGGTTGAAGTATTCGGGAATAAGGGTAGTATCAGAGCACCAAACACTAGGCCCACTCAAACATTTCTGAGTACGACTGCCGGTGTTTATCATGATAAACCCCATTATTCTTTCATCGAACGCTACGCTGAGGCCTACGTTCGTGAATTGGAAACTTTTTTTAGTAATGTGCAAAATGATATATCTCCTTCGGTAACCGGAGAAGATGCACTAAGGGCAGTCCGAATTGCGTTGGCAGCACAAGATTCTTATCGAGTTAATGAGCCGGTAAAGGTACAATCATGAGGGTAATTTCGGTTGGTGTGGTCGGCCTCGGCCGAATCGGGAAACTGCACGTAAATAATATTTTGCAAATGCATGATGTAGAAATCGTCATGGTATATGATCCCTTCCTGGATACTGAGTGGACAGCAGAACGAAGATTGATAAGTGTTGCGGATGAAAAGAGTGTATATACTTCCAGCAAGATTGATGCGATTCTCATTTTTTCACCATCCACGCTGCATGCAGGGCAGATCGTGGAATCAGCAAAGGCGGGAAAACATGTTTTTTGTGAAAAACCCATTGCACTGGATCCCCTGCAAATTGAAGACGTTCTCAGCGTGGTTAGTGAGCGAGGTATAAAGTTGCAGATCGGATTCAATCGAAGATTCGATCCCGATTTTTTAAAAATTAGGACAGCCATTGCAGACGGGCTGATTGGTGATCTGCATTTATTAAAAATAACAGCTCGAGACCCAGAGCCTCCACCACTGGATTATGTTGAGTCATCAGGAGGAATATTTCTGGATATGACCATTCATGATTTTGATATGGTGCGATTCTTATCGGGAAGTGAGATCCGGGAAGTGTATGCAAAGGGTGCGGTTCTGATCGATAAATCCAGTGG
>JAZGBQ010000289.1:0-3250 GCA_036476435.1 Fidelibacterota bacterium | reverse complement strand
GTGTCTTTTCCTGGGGACCGGCATAATCCACTAACCAGCCTACGGCTTTACTCGCTGGAACGGATTCACCACTCAATAGTAAATGTACCAACTTGGGCCAATTTTCGCTGTCGGCTTTACGGAATGGCCAATGACAACCTTCCATACCAGGAATGACAGGCAGGGTAACTTCCGGCATTCCCAAAACCGCTTTATCAAGCGAGACCAGGTAATGGCAATGCAGAAGCAATTCAAGAAACCCTCCCAGACATCGTTTACCGTTAATATAGCCTACCGACAGGGAGAATTCATCATGGAGTCTCCGGGCTGTCTTTGACCAGGTTCTAGAAATTCTGTAACCTTCATCGCTGTTGTTCAATGCCGGAAAGAATTCACTGGTATCGGCACCGATCATTTGAGTTGATAAATGAAAATCACCGGTTACAATTAATTTTGAGATATTTTCCGATTTGAGCCAATCAAGGGCTCGATTCAATTCATCGTCAACATCACTATTATAACTCTCACGGCTAATTGTGATGATTCCGATTTCATCATTATGTTCTGCATTGACGTAGAGTTGTTGCCATTCAGGACTTTCTATTTGGTCGAATTCAGCCGGATACCAGGTACTTTTAGCTGCAACGGGATGTAATGAATGATAATTTTTTACCCGCTGAATTACTTTTTTGGCACCCATTCTTCTTATCCTTGCAAGAATGCCCGGACGGAATTGAGCACATAGTTCACCCATGGCATTGATATGTGAATAATGACCCCTGTTCTCATGTATAAGCAAACTGGCCATCTGAAAGATTGGTCCCTGGATCCAGTCCAGGAAATTTTCTTCCCCATCAATTAGGGTCCAGTCGATAAGAGGTCTAAAATGATCAGGCGGATACCAGGTTTGGCCGCTATCCTTGCGTTCTTCCAAGTCCGGGGTCGGTTGAAAAAGATCACCATATTGTTTTTGCAGGTCGTGAAGACAGGACCAGGTTAAAAAATTTGCTCCTTTTGCTCCAATCACATCGTGAGCACGATAGGGATTAGGGCCTATGTATTTCCGGATATATTTATCAATTTTCCAATAAGGCATATTTGTTGCCTGGTGATATCTTAATCCGGCCAGCGTAATGCCGCAGAACAATACATCAAGGATAAAAGACCAGCGGTCTCCGACCATCACGGGAACCAGACCTAACGCCCACAAGAGTTTTGTAAAAGCTGAAGGTTTTGACTCTACGATTTCCCATACTTTATTTATCGCATGGGGAAAGGCAGGATGAGTAATCGCAACACCCAGTTCAGCGCTGGGAAATCCAGATGTAACAGATCGAATTTCAATATTTGGAAACGTCTTTCGAAAAAGTTTATAATGTTCTTTTTTAAGCTCGAGATTCTCAGGAATCGCTTCCAGTAAAACACGTGGATTCAAATCCTCAATTTCAGACGGAAGATGAACACCATCGTATGTAAGTCGGATAATGTTTGACATTACTTTATCGGCACCATTTCTACCAAAAGCTTTAACCAATCCTTTATAATGGCCGCTAATATTATCTGGAGCATTAGGAAAATCAAGCCCGGCAATTGGTACTCCTAATGGTTCTAGCCGCGAACTCAGCTGCATCGCCTTTCCGGCACCCACAATGCCGTTGATGCCTGAGATAACCAGTGAGCCACGATCCCCGGAACTGCCAAATATCTCTTCGACAAGATCATTAGCTATTACTGGTAACCTGCCATTTTCGAAGATATCAAGAACGGTACCGAGCCCCAGGGTCTGTAAGGTCGTTTGTCGCATTGATTTGATCATGACTATTTCTCTCCGCTCATTACCTTGAAAATTGTAGCTATACCCACATCGCCAGCAGCGCAGCCAAATACAAGAACGTATCCTCCACCTAAAGAAACAGCTTCTTCCAGAGCTTCGATAATGATCCTTGTTAAAGTCGGACCCTGGGGATGTCCCCAAACTAACGAACTGCCGGTAGTATTCATTTTATGCCAGTCATAATCGAATTCTTTTGCAAAAATGACATCGTTGACTGCAAAAGGATTATGGTTTTTAACCACCACCATGTCATTCAAGGTTAAACCGGTCTGCTTAAAAAGTTTTTTTACGGCTAAGACCGGTGCTTCCGGCATTAGACTGGGGGTGGTTCTTATTTCAGACTTTCCTACAAAACTAATATCAATTTCAGGTCGCGTACTTAATTCACGGGCTTTATTTTTCGTGGTAACAAGAATTGTCGCCAGACCATCGGATGCATGGGTTTGTGTCCCTGCGGTAACGCAGGTGTCCAGTTCACGCATTGCTTTTAAATCGCTGAGAGTTAAATCCCTAATTCCTGTATCATCGTCAATTAGTCCCAAGACCTTACCTTGTAAATTCAATACCTTAAGCGGTACGAGAACCTTATCGAAAAATCCGGACGATTTTGTTTCAAAATATTGCCGGTAACGATATAAAGCAAGATCATCGACTTCTTCACGATCAATTTTGTATTTTCGGGCTGCCATCCCAGCTGTTTTAATCATCGAATTACCAGTGGCGGGATCAAATCCGAAATTATCCCATACATCTGACAAAACCTCGGTCCTGCGATATGAACGTCTTTCGGGGAAAACTCCGACTGGGGAATCGCTGGTCCGATCGAAGGTTAATACACCGACGACTTTATGAGACCTGCTTTCAACCTCTGTTGCAGCCAGGATCACTGCCTGCAATCCAGTGGCGCAGGCCTGCTCGACGTGGAATCCAGGGACACGGTGGCCGAGACAACTGGCAACCATTGGTGCATTGCAGAATTTCCAATGCCAGGGGATCGTTGAACCAATAATGAGGTATTCTACATTCGCTTTTGGGACATTCCTCATACCAAGGATCTTGTTCATAGCCTCCCCCGCAAATTGCCCAATATTAACTTCTGCAAGGGCTGAAGATTGCCAGCTGGGGAAATAACTACTGCCCCAGGTACCGTAAGGAATTCTTGTGTTTGGAAAGATCATTTCTTTTTTATTCATTATGATCACACAGTAATTGGCAGCGCAATATTTTTTTACAAAGTGCGTGAATTTTAAGCAGCGAAACCTATGTTAAATGACTTTAGTTGTTTATTCTGCTTAAAAATTTAACTTGAATACAATTTATTGAGAATGATTATTCTCTATTTAGTAACACTATAACCTTTTATTCTTATTTGCAAGTATAGTGATTATGTTACATTAACTTCATATCCAGTGCAACTTTTGGTGGCAACGTCAAATT
>JAZGBQ010000288.1:0-2943 GCA_036476435.1 Fidelibacterota bacterium | reverse complement strand
TTGCAAATATCAGTATTGCAACCAACGAACAATGGAAAGATAAAGAATCCGGTGAAATGCAGGAGCGTACGGAATGGCATCGTGTTGTATTTTTCGGGCGTCTGGCTGAAATCGTTGGTGAATATTTACGTAAAGGTTCTCAGGTTTATGTTGAAGGTCGTATACAAACACGTAAATGGCAGGACAAAGAAGGTCAAGATCGCTATACCACGGAAATTGTTGCCAATGAAATGCAGATGTTGGGTAGTAAAAGTGGTGGAACGACTGCAAGTTTTGACCAGACACCCGCAGCAGAACAATCAGCGCCTGCTACATCAAGTGGAAGTTCTAATGATGATTTCGATGACGATATTCCGTTTTAGTGGAATGATTTACCCAAAGGGCATCGCAATCAATGGTTGAACCAAAAATTGTACTTGATTAATCTGTTTTTCTGGTTCTGGCATAACGTTTATTGTTATTTACTTTGTTGTTTGATATCTCATGATCACTGCTTTTTGAAACAGGTACCTTGACTGCTCTCGGTTTACCCATGTGATAGCCCTGAGCGTAATCCACACCCAGCTCCTTCAAACTATCTAGAGTTTCTTTATTTTCAACAAATTCGGCAATGGTCATTTTACCCATCACATGACCAATTTCATTAATCGACCTGACCATCTCCATATCTATAGGGTCGTGTACCATATCTCTGATAAACATACCGTCAATCTTGAGATAATCCACGGGCAGGTTTTTCAAATATCCATATGAGGAGATGCCACTACCAAAATCATCAAGCGCAAAAAAACAGCCTTTATTTTTTAGCACTTCCATAAACCTGATTGCATTGGATAAGCTGGAGATAGCGACAGTTTCAGTTATTTCAAAACAAATGTTTGAGGAGAGTACTTTTCCTTCATCCAGTTTGTTAACAATAAAGTCGAGAAACCCTTCGCTATTAAGTGAGTGACCTGATAAATTTATTGAACAGGATATTAAATTCTTTTGTTTACGAGGACGAGTTGCTAGCCAGGTATATGCTGATTCAAATACCCACCGATCGATTTTGGTGGAAAGATCATACCTCTCAGCAGCTGACAAAAAAGCTCCGGGAAGAATTATTTTCCCGTTTTCATCAATCATTCTTATCAAACATTCATAATGTTTTTTATTTTCATCTTCTCCCGATATTGAAACGATAGGTTGTAGATACAAACGGAATCGATCTTCTTCCAATGCATGGTTGATTCTACTTACCCATTGCATTTGGCCCCGATGAACGGCCAAATCAATATCCTCGGGATGATAAACATGGACTCTGTTCCGCCCTGCATTTTTTGCTGCATAACAAGAAGCATCCGCGGCGCTTAATATGTCGGTAGCAGTAACACCACCGCTGTCATCAATTGGGACTAATCCTATACTAACGCCAATTGAGAAACGTTTGTCAGTCCATATAAAGTGAAATTCTTCTACCAGCTCCCTTAAACTCTCAGCAACGCGCTGTGCCTGATTCAATGAGCAATTTTGCATCAGCACGCCAAACTCATCTCCGCCCAATCGTGCAAGTGTGTCTTTTTTACGAACTTTGGATTTAAATAATTCACCCAATTGCCTGAGCAATTCATCACCTGCCAGATGTCCACAAGTGTCATTAATCACCTTGAACTGATCAAGATCCAGATAGCATAAGGCATGATCCTCTCCACTTCCTTCACCTTCATGAATTAATCGTTCAAGTTTTATTTCAAACTCACGCCTATTTACCAGACCTGTCAAAGCATCATGACTTGCCTGGTAAGAGAGTTCCTGAGATAGTTTATGAGCCTCGGTAATATCCTCGGAAACGATCAATAACTTCTGCGTTCCATCAGCATCATTAATCACACGTGCAGACTCCCTGCTCCATATGATCATTCCATTTTTTTTAACCTTCCGAATTTCCCAATCGTGCACACTCTCCTGGTTTAAAAAACATGAATCCAGGAGATTTTGATAATTTTCTCTGTCTTCTGCCAGAACAAGTTCCATTGTTGAACTTTGAACAAGATCGTTAACGCTATAACCAAGTTTTTCAGAGCCGAAAACATTCACCGAGGCAATTGTGTTATCCTCATTAATCGTAAAAAACATAGCAGGAGTTCCATCATACAGTGCACGAAAACGATTTTCGCTTTCCTGCAATCTTGTTTCAGCCTTTTTTTGCAGCGTAATGTCATCTAGCTGCGCAATCAGGTGATGTGGGTTACCATTCTGATCGTTGATCATTGAAACACTTAGCACTACATCAATAATGTTACCTTCTTTATGAACGTAGCGTCTCTCTGTTTTTACGCTCTTTATTTTTCCGGAAATAATATTGTCATAATTTAATTTACTTTCTTCATGGGCATCAGGAGCAGTCAGGGAAAGAAAATGTTTATCGAGCAATTCACTCTCTTTATAACCTAACATCTGGCACACGGCGTCATTAACTTTTAATATGTTCCCCTGAATATCAATAAGTGCCATCCCGGTGGGGGCATGGTCAAAAGCATTCCTGAATCGTTCTTCACTCTGTATAAGATCATCTTTTGCCTTGTATTGTTCAAGCGAAATTTCTGCAATTTTTCTGATATGTTCTAATAGCTCTACATGTTCCTTATCTGCTTCTTTCGGTTCTTTATAATAAATCGCTATCGTTCCATGTACTTCTCCTGCAGTAGATGCAATAGGCATTGACCAACACGCGCGCAATCCATATCTAGCTGCCAACTCCTGAAAACCTTTCCAAAGTGGATCTTTGGCGATATTTGATACAAACACATTTTTATTAAAGTAAGCAGCTGTGCCACATGAACCTACTGAGGGACCAATTTTTATCTTGCCTAACGCTTTTTCATATTCTTCAGGCACTCTTGATGCCGCATAGGGGATTAAATATTGACCATCATCCACCAATAGAGATATTGAGCAATAAAT
>JAZGBQ010000287.1:0-4436 GCA_036476435.1 Fidelibacterota bacterium | reverse complement strand
CAAAGGATATCCACAGACAGGTTTGTTTAAAAGTAGCAGTCCTGAGTTTTCCAACGTCTAATAAATCATGGGACAATGAGATTATAAAAGAGATTAAAGCCAGAACTGAATCTCTGATTTTCGTTCTAGATGGAGCAAGTAATGAAACACTCTCATTTTGATACGAGAAGGTATGTGATTGGTATACAATACAACTCATCATACGAGGACAGAGGGTTCTTCGACATCCAAAGGATCTCAACCCTTAGAGATCTTGCTTTGGAAGTAAATGATTATCTATTGAAAGGAAAATCATCGTACCCGGCATTCCCGCCGGAAGCGAATCCAGAGATCTTATATGTCTGGGACTTGGATGATCCAGAAGATGGTGACTGTTACCATGAACTAATGAATGAGATTAAAATAATACAAAGCCATATAAATAGAAGGAGGTGATACTCAGTGATCAGAGACCAAATAATAGACATTATCAAGATAATCATAGAGACAATTGTCTCCAGGAGAAAAAAATAAACCGAGCATTCATTGGGAGCTGGTCATCGATTGAAAATACATCGATTAGATGCTAAAAGTATTTCTATGACCAGCTCACCATTATTTTACTATGATACGTTGTAGATACGTTCTTTAATCTGATAGTAAATTCTCGTATCATTATTTAATCTTTGTTTCATCCAAATCGAATAAAGCATCAAGCCTTGCCAGATTTACAAATAAATATCAAACATACCGATTGAAGGCACAGATAATTTTGTCAAAATTTATGTATTGTTATTAATTTAGTACTTAAACTAGTAGATGATAAATGTTTATATTAACAGACTTATGGTTATATTAATTTTATAAAAACAATAGTAATCTCATGCAAAATTATGCAGGACGGAATATTTAATCAACCAGTGATAGATTTAATAAAAATACGGTCTTCGTGGCGTAGTTATACATCTAAATCTCTGGATCAAGTAGTTCTTGACAAAATTCTTGAATATCTATCCAGACAGAATATTGGACCATTGAAAAGTAAGTCCCGATTTCATCTCATATCAATGGACGATCCAGTAATTATCGATAATCATCGCTTACATACTTATGGATTTATTAAAAATGCCAGAAATTTTATAGTTGGCGCCGTAGAATTTTCTGATAGTCATTGGATTGATTTTGGTTATTTACTGGAAAAGATCATCCTGATGATGACGGATCTTGGATTAGGAACTTGCTGGCTTGGTGGTACATTCTCCAGGAGCGAATTTGCAGATTCAATCAAAGTAAGAAAAAATGAGGTGATACCAGCTGTTTCTCCACTTGGATTTGCTACGGGTAATCGAAGTTTGCGCGATCAAATTATCAGATGGGGAGCAAAATCCCGGAATAGACGATCCCGCAATAGTTTATTCTTTAAAGAAAATTTCGGTGAACATCTTCCCAGTGATCAGACTTCAAAATACGAAACTGTGCTAGAAATGGTTCGTCTCGGACCCTCAGCGTCAAATCGGCAACCGTGGCGAGTTGTTAAAATCGGTAATGACTATCATCTTTTCCTGCAGCGCACAAAAAAATACGAAATGATAGTAAAAGATACTGATTTACAACTTGTAGACATGGGAATTGCAATGTGCCACTTTGAATTGACAGCGAACGAACTTGGTCTTCCGGGTCACTGGGTGAAAGACAATCCTAAAATACCTATTCCCGATCTGGCTGAATATGTCGTCACCTGGATTCCGGGATAGGATAAAATATTCGGCTTCTAAATATTGCTCAAACATTCAAAACTTTATCCAACATCTCGTCATTAAAATCCAAATGGGTGACCATCCTGATCTTCTCTTGATCCAATGCTAAAGCCAATATATTATTTTTTTCAAGAATATCTATAAATTCGCTGGCAGAAATGTTTTTTAACGATAATTTGGTTTCATGAACACATAATTAAAAATTTAGAATCTGGTTGATTTCACCGTTTTAGGATAATAGAATTCGATGGCGATCGAAAGGAATTAATAAAGCATTGCTAGACTAATTGTAAAAATCTTTATAGGAGTTTATATATGAGACAGTATTTAATTGAATCCCCTCACTCTAAAAGTGAATGTCTGACCGCTATCACCCTGGTTCAGGCAGCGGGTTATCTTACACACTTTAAATGGGGTTGCCCTGACGGTGCTCATTGCGGCTGGGCAATGATTGAAGCGGATAATGAAAGCGAAGCACTTTTATCGGTGCCAACGCTGATACGAAGAAAAGCGCATGTTACACCAATTGTCGAATACACAAGTAAAGAAATTGAAATGATGCACGAGCAAAAACACTGATTATTAAATTTTTATTTTACACCAATATAGAGGAAATAAATTTTACTGAAATTTGATTAATTCCAGATCAGGTAAGGATTATTAATCAATGATACCGAACTCCGAATAGTATATATTCGACTCAATTAAATCGGTTAAAATATTTTTTGAATTGATACTTATACTTTTACTCACTTGAGTATCGTACTGAAAATAGCTCAATACCTTGGGAAGATATTTCGGTCAATCAAAGAATCGATTAATGCATTTGTAAATATTGATGCACCATCAGTGTTTAAATGTTGGATATCATAAAAATGGTCATTTAACAAATGTGCTGACTGATTGGTATATAAATCAAGATAGTGAACGTTCTCATATTTTGATATTGACTGTTTTAGAAACACACTGAAATCATCTTGGTATTGTGAAATAAAACTATTTTCGGTGTAAGCACGCCAGGCAGGACTGACAGGTGGTTTGTAAACGATGATTGTTGACCCGGAATCGTTAAATAATTTCAGAGCTTTTTTAAAAACCTTGTTGCGATAGCCGTACATGTTGAAATCTGTGTAGAATGGATGTTTTGTAGAATCGGGATCTAATGATATATCTGATAATTCTTCAGGATTCAGGATTGATTCAATAGCTAGAAATCCGCGTGATTTAATTCGAGAATCATCAACCTTAAACTCGCGGGTAGAATATTTCCCTATCATCTCATTCCAAATTAAACGCATTCGCTCAAATAAATATCGGGGATATTGAAGTTTCAGTAATTTAATTTGACCCCAGAATGGCATTTCGATGAGTTCATTATGAGAAATATAACCATAGCTAACGGCACCGTCGTTGATCTGCCATATACTTGCACTGATAATAACAATATGTGAATCAACCAGCAGACCGTTTTTTTGAAATGTTTTATACAAGGAAATTAGGTTCCCAACTCCTTTAGCGATATTTATAGTATTTAAACCAAGTCGATTTTCAAACAATTTCGGAATTAATGACCGTTCCGCTCTCGAATCACCGGCAATTATCACTTTTACAGAATCCGGCTTGGGTAAAAATGTCCTAATTTTCATATCCAGTTCCCTGTCAAGACTAAAAGGCCAAATTTTCGGTATGGACAAAAAAAGAATAAAAGGGATACTGAATATGATCAATTTTACAGCAAACGTTTTCACTTCTTATTTTTCATTTTGTATGTATAAAGTTATAACTATTAATATTTTCATACAGTACAAATGGAATAGTTTTGTAGCAGACAAGGTAATCATGATACGTACACTTGTTTAAATATTCTTCTTAAAAACTTTTAATACCGATTAAGATTTGTGCTGTCTCATGTTAGTCTCTGAAAATCAAAGGTGCTAATAGCTAGCGCTTCTTAAGATCAGTATTAGACCATTACTTTGAACACTGGTTATTACATTTTATCTAGAGATAAGATCTTCTCCTCAGCCAAACAGTAACATCATATTGATTCAATTCTAAACTGGGGTATTTGTAGAAAAATGATTAATAAATAATATTGTTAATCTCCGAACAGTTTTTGAAACTGCGGTAAAGAATCCCATTCACTGTTATTTGTTAAATTGATCTGATCGCTACCGTCACTTTTCATGACATAGATTTCCTTATTTCCGTCTCTTATTGATTCAAACACAATTAACGATCCATCGGGTGAAAACCGTGGATGACCATCAAAAGCAGTATTATTAGTAAGTCTAACGGGATGATTGCCCTCGGTGCTGGTAATATAGATTTCATGATTCCCATCGCGTTTAGACTCAAAAACGATCTTTGATCCATCGGGTGAAAAATGAGGAGAGACATCCAACGCGATGTTATTGGTAAGATTTCTTTGTAAATACCCATTTGTTTGCATTATATAAATTTCTCCGTTACCATCTCGACTCGTTTCGAAGGTAATTTTAGAGCCATCGGGGGAGAATTGAGGGTTAACATCTCTTATGTCATGCTTTGTCAGGTTAGTTTCGTTCGATCCATCAATATCCATTAGATAAATTTCATGATTGATGTCCCGTGATGAAACAAAGACAACTTGCAAGCCGTCGGGAGAAATTTGAGCAGGGAAAAGATCAACATGGTTGTTTGAAAGGATTTTTGGATCAC
>JAZGBQ010000286.1:0-4730 GCA_036476435.1 Fidelibacterota bacterium | reverse complement strand
GAAGGTTCTATACATAGACCCGAGACCTTTAACAGTTCTTTTCCGATTTGAGCATCACGAACGGGATAAATATCGACGATTTCACGGTCTACCATCATTTTTATGAGTTCATTTTTTGATATGTAGGTCATGTTCCGGTTGCCTACATGACGGCCATCTCGAAGTACTGTGACCTCATCGGCTATTTCAAACAATTCATCAAGACGATGAGATATATAAATTATAGAAACGCCTGTTTCTTTTAATTTCCTTATCGTTGTAAACAATTGATCTATCTCAGCCTGGGTAAGTGCGGAAGTAGGTTCATCCATTATCAGCAAGTCTGCATCCAGGGAAAGAGCCTTGGCCACTTCGACCATTTGTTGCTGAGCAACACCAAGTTTTTTGATTGGTGCATTTAGATCTAATTTAATTCCTAGAGGTCGTAAAGTTTGTTCAGCTAATTTTTGCATTTCTTTTCTATCAATCGTATTAAACCTCGTCAGCGGTTCACGACCCAACAGGATGTTCTCAAAAACAGTAAGCTGAGGAACAAGGTTGAATTCCTGATAAATGATACCTATGCCAAGTTTTATAGCATCTTGTGGATTATTAATCTCAACTTTCTGCCCACCGATCAATATCTCACCGCTGTCTTTTTGATAAGCACCACTAATAATTTTCACGAGCGTTGATTTTCCCGCTCCGTTTTCGCCCAGCAAGGCATGAACAGTTCCACGGTCTACCTGTAAATCGACATTATCAAGAGCCGGTACGCCATAGAACGCTTTTGATATATTCCTTAATTCTAATACGGATGTTTTCACGATTTACCCTGAGAATTATTGAGGACAATAGCCTTAAGTCAATCTCACGACTCGGTAATCGACAAATTCAAAGCTCAGGTTTAATGATCAAATAAACGGTTGAATATTGGTCACAACCTGTCTCGCAGCAGTGTCAGGATCTGGAAATGGCAATATCTCCGCTGAAACAGCGCCACGGTAATCAATATTTTTTAAAGTCTTAAAAATGGCTTCAAAATCCAAATGGCCAGCCCCGGGATACCAGCGATTTGAATCCGCAATATGAAAATGCAGCAGGTGGTCTGCTGCTTTCCTAATACTACCGTGAATAGAAGCCTCTTCAATATTCATATGAAATGTATCGAGAAGAAGTCCAACATTTTCCCGGCCAATTTCACGAATAAACTTCAAACCTTCATCAACGTTATTTATCAGATCGGCTTCGTAACGATTACAGGGTTCTATGACCAATTTCACGCTTTTATCTTCCTGGGCACATTCGTCAAATGCCTCTAACAGCCATTGTTGAACCTGCTCTTTCTCAATTTTTTTATCCGGGTTGCCACGGATCAATCCAATAATGACCATCGCCTTAAATCTACTGGCAAAATGAATTTGATCCTTTATTCGCTGAATTGCTTCCCGTCGGATGTTTTCATCTTGATCTGTAAACGAGAGTCCTTCTTCACTGTAAGCCTGCCCGGTCCCAACTGCGGTCACTGAGAGGCCCAATTCTGTGACCCACTTGTTCAGGCTTGAAACATCAAGATATACCGGATCCCTGATGGCTAACTCAACGCCAGAATACCCGAAGGATTGTATTCTTCGCAGGTTTTCTTCCAGGTCCCCTTGGTATGCTAGTGCGGAAAAAGATGCTGACTGGGTAGATATTACTATGCTCAGTACCAATGAATTACAATCCCATTTTCCTTATTGAATAGATCGGACGCCATCCTTCGGTGAATGGTTCCTTTAAATAAGGTTCCATTTCTTCCTCAGTTCGAAGAGTTGTTGCTTTAATTGGAGGCACCTTCCCGGCCGGGAATGCCTCAAGAATTTCATCGTGGACGAGGGTCAGATAACTTAAAATTGCGGCAATGGTTCGCCTTGCTTTCTGAGCGGTTGCGATATTGGGTCGACCCACGACGCCTTCTGGTATTGATCCAAGTTCTATTGGAAAATGTCCCTGCCCTTCTGACCACTTACTCGGTCTCGCAAAAGGTTCCACCGCTTTATCAAAATGTCCTTCCGGCAGGTAGCCCTCTACTGTTGTCTCTTCCGCAAGCGACATTTCAACAAATTCCGGTTCTAACAACAGCATCACAGATGTTTCAGCCTCATCGGCATGCACAAAATTATCATCCCAGTCTCCGCCTCTCTCCTTAGTTCTAAAGAATTCTCGTACGGCACGGTGCCAATCGATCACACGGAAAATTCCAGGAAGATTCCAGGTTTTCTGCAGCTCCTGAATCGCTGCTTCCAATAGCCATTGGTGACCATGATTATTAACCAGTATCATTTTACGGAATCCATCATTCCATAAGCCGACCATTACATCGATTAGTACTTTTTTTAATACTTCATCCTCCAGGTGTATGGTTCCGGGCATTCCAATGTGATGATGGGGATGTCCGCCATAATTTAAGGGAGTAAAAACAAGATTTACGGGAGTTCCTTGCTTGGCGGTGAAACGCCTTACCCCTTCTAATATTTGTGTAACCATAAATGTATCCAGGGCAGTCACGGTATGACGACCATGCAGTTCCGTACAGCCGATGGGTATGAAAACAATATCGTTCTTTTTCCGGTTATCAACGACTTTCTGTCGGATAGTATTTTGTATATAGGATCCGGGTTTCCCTAATTCTGAAGGTGATGGGATTCCATAATCCTTAAGAATATTCTCGATCTCCTCATCAGAAGCTTCCCATAATTTCTTCTTCAATCTCCCAACGGACGTATTTTCAAATCGGAGATCTTCCCGATCGGTTGTAAGCCAGTCATTCATACCTATACTCCTAATAATTACTCAAAATTCTTTATCGTGATTTTTACTTCATTTCTGTCTGTTTGTAGCATTTTCAGGTTCTCGTTAACCTCACTGAGACTAATCCGTTTTGTGATCATTGGTGATACATCCATCCCAGTTGCCATACATTGGATCACATTGGGAAAAGTACCGTGCCCGGAATGACCCTGAGAACCGACCACGCTTGCCCTTCGAACCTGAAGAACTTCACCATTTAATGGGATCTTATCATCAGCACGAGCTACGACTACAACAGAAGTGTTTAATGCTTTTCCCTCCCAGATAATTTTCTCAACGTCTGACCATACAATGCTGGGTAAACCCGTGGCTTCCAGAATAATGCCAGCCCCCATACCATCGGTAATATCAAGAACCGTATCCGCAACATCCACAGCCATAGGATCAATTGCGTGTGTAGCTCCCATAGATAGCGCCATTTTCCTTCGTGACTCGGATGGTTCCGAAATGATTACTGCCGAGGCTCCCTGTCGATTTAAAACTGCACAAGCTGCAGCTCCGATGGGACCTCCTCCGAGTATGACAACATTTTCACCGGGTCTGATTCCTCCTCCGCGTTCGATTACAGCATTATAGGCCACTGATGTTGGCTCGACCAAACTACCTAACTCATACATCTTTTCTTCGCCAAACAACTCCCCGATCCCATCAATACTCCAGCAGTAACGGGCGTCGACCATTATATGACCCGCATAGGCTCCATCCGTTGAGAATCCAAGTTCCTCTAATTTTTCACAGTGATTAGGATACCCGTCCGAACAGGGTTTACAGGTTGAACACCAGATCATTTCCTCAGCACAAACCGCTTCTCCTTTTTGGAATATTTTACCGGTTGCTTTATTGAATGCTGCCGGTCCCGATTCAACTACAACACCTGAAAACTCATGACCCAATGTTGAAGGAAATGCAGTCAATCCTGGATAAAAAATGTATCCTTCTGCATCTGCCTGACGCATATGAACATCACTTCCACAAATACCACAGGCTTTTACTTCGATCAATATTTCTGTTGGCCCTGGGGATGGAATGTCCTTATCTACAATTTCAATTCGTGGATTACGCCAGACTTTGCTGCCAAGATAAGTTAACTTACCCTCAATATCCTTCGAACCTAATTGGAATCCCGGGCGCGGATCCCATTCTGCGTTAAGCACAACTGCTCTCATGAGAATTCCCCCTAGTTAGTCATTATTTTGTATCTGCAATTTCTTTGTTGCTGATATCTTTCACTGATGTCCGTTCAATAAAATTCGACTTTAATATTCGCTGGATTACCTCTTGCCTATCACCCCTAATTCGACTCAACAGCAATTTCATGCTTACGTGTCCCATTTCATGAATCGGTTGATGCATGGTAGTTAATTGCATGGGGTGGGAACGTTTAAACACAAGATCATCATACCCGGTGATAGAGATATCTTCCGGTATCCTGATTCCCATAGTCTCAGCAACAGAATTAATCCTATATGCAATCCTGTCATTACCTGCAAAAATTGCTGAGAATCTTTCGTGCTTTTTCAACAATGCAGTTATTGCGTCTACATAATCTTCTTTTACGTACGGCCCCATATTGGCAATAATGATAGACGGATCAATTGCGATATTATTATCACTTAACGCTTTCTTATACCCCTCGAATCGCTGTCGCTCAGTACTAAAACGTGTGCTCAATATTGTTGCTATCTTAGTGTGTCCATTTTTAATGAGGTGCTGGTTCAGTTGATAGGCACCTTCAAAATTATTTGTTGTCACAAAATCGATTTCTATATTTTGAATAGTGCGATCCGCTAAGACAACCGGGATACCGTGGTCTTTTAATTTATCAACGATCTGTATATTTTTTTCGTCAGAGTCTGCAGTAGGAATAAAAACTGCTCCCTGTACCCCATTTTCAAGAA
>JAZGBQ010000285.1:0-5560 GCA_036476435.1 Fidelibacterota bacterium | reverse complement strand
TATCTCTGATCTGTGTAGAGATCGCACGATCATTGCGAATTATACTGAGTACGATGATATCATAATTCTTATTGATGCCACGATCCAGACAGGTTTTACCAACCATGGGAGAATCTTCAAGAATTTTTACTTCTGTCAAAAAATCACCAAGCTGATAATTATCTTTTAAATTCTTTTTAGCGATACGGGATGGTATCAGCCGCGGTCCAATCGTCAGCACATAAGTAATTCCAACAAGTAAATTGACAATTCCAAAACGGGCAAATTCGAATAATCCCAGAGCAGTAAAATTATCGTTCTGGATAAGGATTGAATTGACTAACAGGTTTGTGGAAGTACCCACAAGTGTGAGCGTCCCCCCGAGGATCGCAGAATAACTTAACGGAATGAGTACCTTCGATGGGCTAATGTCAAAGCGTTCTGCCAGTCTTAACGTGACAGGAATAAATATTGCAACAATTGCAGTGTTATTAACAAACGCAGATGCAATCGCGATGGAAAGCCAGTATATACTTAGCCCAAGTATTTTTGATCGCGATACAATCTTATTGATCCTTACAATAACGTATTCTAGAATCCCTGATTTTTGCAGAGCGTGGCTAAGGACAAACAACATCGCAATAGTGATCACTGCAGGATTCGAAAAGCCTGTTAAGCTCTGTTCCACTGTAAGTTGTCCTGTGACGATCAGAATACCTAACACGAGAAGTGCTACAACATCGATTGGTAATACTTCCGTTGCAAATAAAACAAAAGCCAGGGCTATAATTATTAATATTAGTCCAATCTCAGCTGTCATATTCTTTCCTTAGATCGATTATAATTTAGTTCGGGGATCAATATCGGTAAATGTCTTTCATTGAATCGCCTGAAATGGCCACAGGATCGGAATTAAAAAGACGGCCAAGATCCACAGTACCAGGGCCAGGGGGATTCCAGTTCTCATAAAATCAGTGAATTTATACCCACCAGGTCCATAGACCATAAGATTTGTCTGATAACCAACAGGTGTAATGAAGGAAGCGGATGCAGCAAAACAGATTGCAAAAATATAAGGCCTGGGATCAATACCTAACTGGGCAGATGCAGCTAGGGCGATGGGAGTCATTAGAATGGCTGTTGCGGCATTGGATGACACTTCAGTCAAGATCATTGTCACCAGGTAAACAATTGCCAAGAGTACTGTCGGCCGAATTGATCCCGGAAACAGAAGAAGCAATTTGTTGATTGTTTCACCAATTAACGTGGCGGTCCCGCTGGTTTGAATAACCTGACCAAGCGGTATAAGCGCTGCTATCAGCACTATAACCTGCCAGTGAACCGAGCGATAAGCATCGTTCGGTGTGATAAAGCGCGACACCAGCATGATTACTACACCGATAATTGTACCGGTAAGTATAGGTAATATCTGGAAAGCAGCCAGAAAAACAATAGCCACTATCACAAAGGTAGCAAGCCACCAGAACCGATGTTTCTTTAAAGCCGTTTCAATTTCTTCCAATACAATGAAATCACTGGTACTGGCAAGCTCCAGCATTTTTTCGCGAGTACCATACACTAACAATGTGTCAAATGAATTCAATATTATATGTGCGATCTTTTTCCGAAGGATTGTTCCTTCTCTTCTTATTGCAAGAACAAAACTACCAAATCGTCTTCTAAAATTAGATTCCATCAAACTTTTACCTACTAAATCCGATCGGTCGGTAAGTAAACATTCTACAAGGATATTATCTTGTTGTACTAATTCCTTATCTGTTAACTTTTCGTCAGTGAGTAAGGTAACCTTTTCCAATTCCTTCATTCTCAGAAAATCATTCAGGGAGCCTCTGACAAATAGTATATCCCCTTCTTTAAGCTTGGTATCTTGCACATTTATTGTTATGAGTTTTTTCTCACGTACAATATCCAGAACAATAATATCGTAATTTTGACTCAGGCCGCGATCCACACACGATTTACCAATCAGTGGTGAATCCTTTTTGATTTTCACTTCGGTCAGATACCCTCCCATATGATAACTCTTTGTCAAGCTGGACGTAATAGTTCTTGAGGGCAGAATTCGATAAGCTATTGCAATTATATACAAGAGTCCAATTAGCAATTGAAAGATTCCATACTTTGAAAACTCGAACATCCCAAGGGCTCTAAAATCACCTTCGACAGTGATTATAGAATTGACCAGCAGATTGGTTGATGTACCAATCAATGTAAGGGTGCCGCCCAGGATCGCAGCATAACTCAGCGGTATGAGAATCTTGGATGGACTGATTCTGAATTTTACCGCAAGGCGAATAGTGATGGGCATGAATATCGCTACGATCGCAGTATTATTAACAAGTGCTGAGGCAATTGCGATCGTGATTAGGTAAGCTGCAAGCCCCAACAACCGTGAGCGGTTCCCTATTCTTATCAAGCGTACTGCGAGATATTCAAGTACTCCTGATTTTTGAAGCGCATGTGAGAGAATGAACAATCCTGCGATAGTGATCACGGCAGGATTTGAAAAACCTTTGATACTGTCGGTCGGCTCGATCAAGCCTGTAATCAACAGTATGCCCAAGACGGTTAAAGCCGTAACATCGATAGGTAGAGCTTCAGTTACGAATAAAACAAATGCCAGGCCCAGGATGGCCAGAACAAGTATGATTTCAAAGGACATTTTGTAAGTTTATGATTAACGCGAATTCAAATGATTAAACCGAATATTAAAGATTAATTTGGTTAAGTTACTGAAGTATCAATCTTTTCCCAATTTATTTCACCCGCACTAAATAAACTATTCACAAGATTTTCATAAGGATTAATCATAATTTCATCGGTTGTATTAAAAATGGATAGATCATTGCCAAATCTATATGAACAATGTCAGTCACGTGATCAGAACCGGGAATATTTATTAAATCTTGGTACAGAACTTTCCATTGGGAAAAGTGATCCTCGAGAAATCCACACATTCCTGGAAGTTTGTCACCTGCCCCATGTGAATCAACTTTTCAGCGATCCGAAACATCATAATCAATGGCTCGCAATTATCCAACTATTATCAACTCGCTCTTCATATAACTTTGGGAATGTGTTCTTCCAGCGTGCTGAGCGGCAGCCATATAAGAATTGCTTCAAGTTAATAAAAGGCAGCGGCTTCGAGGAAGTCTCATACAAAGCTGCCTGGGCAGAAGTTACAGCAATCGGAAAATCGATAAATGATTGGATAAAGAACACGCACAAATACGTCATTGGAATCTTCACACCAAATTCGTACCATGGGGCACTGGTTGATCTTTCCTGTCTTTCATTCGGCTATGTCAATGTTCCGATCCCCGCCAATACTTCACCGGTGCATTTGAAATATATACTGAATCATGCCCGCATCACCCACTTATTTGTCGATGGCAACAGCCAAATCGACCTGGTTCAGCAAATCCAAAAAACACGACCGGACCTGCGTATTACGCATTTATCAAATCGTGGGAAAAGGATACCCGGTTCAATGAGTTGGTCCCAATTCATGGAATTGAGTACCAACGTGGATTCTGATGATCTTTACAGGCGCATGTATGAATGTGAAATGGCGGCTCTTGCAACAATCATGTATACGTCAGGAACAACTGCTAATCCCAAGGGCATTTTTTTTACTCAAAACAATATTATTTCCAAGCGCTTTGCCAGGGCGCTGGCTCTTCCACACATCAATTCCGATGATATTTTTCTGGCGTATCTTCCTCTGTATCATACATTTGGAAGGTTTCTGGAACTTTTGGGTACTATTTTTTGGGGGGCAACTTATTGTTTCGCTCCCTCACCGTCATTCAAGTCCCTTTTACGGAATTTCAAACAGGTTAAACCATCTGTTTTTATTAGCATCCCAAAGCGCTGGAGCCAACTTTATGAATATACTGCTTCACGAATTCCTCTGGAGTCCACATCAGCAAAAAAAATAAAAGATACTGTTGAGTACATTACCGGGGGCAACTTACAAACAGGGTTGTCTGCTGCCGGATATCTTGATCCAGAAGTATTTTTATTTTTCCAAAGAAATGGAATTGAACTGCTGAGCGGTTACGGAATGACAGAGGCTACGGGCGGTATTCTTATGACCCCTATGTCAGATTATCATATTGATTCTGTTGGTAAACCCCTGCCTGGTATTGAAGTAAAATTGGCTGATGATGGTGAAATGCTCATACGCGGTCCATATGTATCTGATTATTATTATGACGACCCGGTGGAACCCACACACCAGAATGATTGGTTTCACACTGGTGATATTTTCAACATAAAAAAGGATCATTATTATATAATAGATCGTAAAAAGGAAATCTATAAAAATAATCGCGGACAAACTATTGCCCCCCAAAAGATAGAGAATATGTTTCAAGATTTTGATGCCATCCAGTCCGCCTTTCTGGTTGGTGATGGTCGCGAGTACAATACACTACTAATATATCAAAATCAGCAGTTTACGGTATCTGATTTAGGCGATTCAGAAGATTCAAACGAAGTCTATTTCCGTTCTTTGATTCAGTCGGTCAATAGTTTTCTAGCCCCTTATGAGCGAATCGTGAATTTTACCCTAGTCAATCGTGACTTCTCTCTGGAGTTAGGTGAACGAACACCAAAGAAGACTTATAAAAGGAATCAGGTACTCAAGAATTTTAAAACACTCGTTGAACCGATGTATGAGAAAGATTATGTCCTTCTCATTCATTTAGACAAAGAAATACGTATCCCTAAATGGTTACTTCGTGAGAAAGGTATCATTCAATCTGATCTGATCTGGGATGGTAGTCAGATTACTGTTCGTAACACGACCGGTGGTTTACCGGTTCGCTGGCATAAAGACCAAATCCTGGTAGGTGATTTCAAATACTGGTTTTCAGACCAGACATTAACACTTCAATCAATACTCAATTCGCCGGATCAATGGCTAGGAAATCATTCTTTAGTTGAATTTGTGGGATCCTCTATTTTTAGGATAAAGGATTATGAATCAGCACTCCTTATTCAACTGGATATAAAGTCCCTCAATGAATCCAGCTTTCAACCTGGTGGTGATACCCTGAATAGATTAAAGAAATCACTAAAGAAAAATGATTTTTCCTTAGAAAATTTGCACCTGGCTGCCAGCTGTTTTACTCTTCCTCAAGACGATCAGCTAACGATTCCATTGGAATATATCAATAAAGCGGTTTCAGGGGGACCTGATGAATTCCGGCAGGTAGCCATAAACCTGCTTTTACGAATGCGGGGGCATCATTCTTCCGATGTTTGTCTAAAAGTTCTGGATTATCTTACGCCAAATATTGACGGTGAACAATTTATAGGGATTTTAGCAGATACTTATCAAAACCGTGGTCGCAAAGATTCCTTTGAAGATCTGGGATTAAACATTAGGCGTTTAAGGAAAACTCATTTTACATCAATACTTACTTATTTGCAGGATTTACGGAAAATGTCCCGAAAACTTTCGGATTGGCAAATTTCGCTCGTACAAATATTACTGCAAATTATAGCCGCGTACGGGATCAGTCATCCAATCAGCTTTATCTGGGCACGAGCT
>JAZGBQ010000284.1:0-6982 GCA_036476435.1 Fidelibacterota bacterium | reverse complement strand
GGGATCCCGGTTTTTTGCACTGGATATCAGCGACTGAAATCATTACCGAAAATCACGAATAAAAAAGTCCCATAACAGGGACTTTTTTGTCACAGAGACCACTCCGTATTCGTTGAAAAATAGGGAGGTTTCCGCTAACTTCCCGTTCTAGTTTTTGACCGGATAATTAGTAAATCCTTTAATAAAGATGGCTATAAAAAGAATTGACGCGAAGATCGATTTTATTGCTTTAGAGCATGAGATCCTTGATTTCTGGAAAGCTGAGAAAATCTTTCAGAAGAGAAAAGAATTAAACCGTGATAAACCCCGCTGGAAATTCATAGACGGTCCTATCACAGCCAATAATCCAATGGGGGTACATCATGCTTGGGGCCGAACGTTGAAAGATATCTTTCATAGATATAAAGCTATGTCCGGTTATCAAATGCGATACCAGAATGGTTTTGACTGTCAGGGTTTATGGGTTGAGATTGAGGTGGAGAAAGAACTTGGTTTTAGCTCAAAGAGGGAAGTTGAGGCATTCGGGATTGAAAAATTCGTCGATATGTGTAAAGAAAGGGTCTTAAAATATTCAAAAGTACAAACAGATCAGAGTATACGGCTTGGGTATTGGATGGATTGGGATAACTCCTATTTTACGATGTCCGAAGAAAATAACTATACAATCTGGGCATTTTTAAAAAAACTATTTGAAAAGGGAAAAATTTATCGAGGTATAGACTCAGTTCCCTGGTCGGGTCGCTCAGGGACATCCTACTCACAAATGGAGATTATCGAGGGACGTCGGTTGGTTGCTCACGATGCCCTTTTTGTTCGTTTCCCACTCCGAAAAAGGGAAAATGAGTATCTACTCGTTTGGACAACTACACCCTGGACACTCACTTCAAATGTTGCCGCAGCAGTTAGCATTAACCTTGATTATGCAAAGCTTAGAGCATCAGACAGATCATTGTATTATTTCGCTATTGATAATTTAAGGTTTCAACGTCTGGAAAAACAATTTGATGAGAAAAAGCAGTGGGTGGATGGAGTTCCAAAACTTAAGACCATAGAACAGTTATTTAAGGAACGTGGGGAATACACAATAGAAGGCACAATTAACGGCGCTGAAATGATAGGCTGGGAATATGATGGTCCATTTGATAATTTTGATGCCCAATCGATCCTGGGGGGTCACCCATTTGTTAAAGAAGACTTAAAAGCTCAGGGAGTCAATGCGATCAAGGGTCATAGAGTTATCGATGGTGGAAAAGACAAATATCGCAATGATGTCGTTGTAGCGGGAGAAGGCACGGGAATTGTTCATATCGCCCCGGGCTGTGGTGATATTGATCATCAATTAGGGAAAAAACTAGGTTTGGTAGATATAGCTCCGTTAGATGAGGCTGCAAATTTTATAGACGGATTTGGCTGGATTACAGGAATGAACGCAACTGCCAAAGAAACACGCCAAAAGATTATTAAAGACCTTGATGATCGCGGATTTTTGCTGCATGTGGAAAAATACCCGCATATTTATCCTCATTGCTGGCGATCCGGCGACGAATTAGTATTCAGGATTGTTGAGGAATGGTATATAAATATGGATTGGCGTGATGATATTAAAAAACTGGTAGATCAAATCACATGGATCCCGGAATGGGGACGAGACCGTGAGCATGAATGGCTCGATAATATGGAAGATTGGATGATTTCAAAAAAACGATTTTGGGGTCTGGCATTACCTATTTGGACATTTGAAGACGATTCATTTCTGATTGTTGGGTCACGTGAGGAGCTTAAAGAACTGGCAGTGGAGGGTTGGGAAGAGTTTGAGGGTCACACTCCCCACCGTCCCTGGATTGATAAAGTCAAAATTAAGCATCCGGAAACCGGATTGATTGGGACTCGCATTCCCGATGTGGGTAATCCGTGGTTGGATGCCGGTATAGTACCATATTCGACATTGGAGTATATAAACGATCGTGAGAACTGGAAAAAATGGTTCCCGGCCGATTTCGTAACGGAAAATTTTCAGGGCCAATTTAGAAACTGGTTCTATTCACTGCTTGCCATGTCTACCATCATGGAAGGAATACCACCGTTTAAAATATTACTTGGGCACGCTTTGGTCAAAGATGAAAAAGGCCGCGATATGCATAAATCATCGGGAAATGCTATCTGGTTTGAAGAAGCTGCTGAGCATATGGGAGTGGATGTAATGCGCTGGATGTATGCCGCACAAAATATTGAAAATAATCTCCTGTTTGGCTATGGTCCTGCCGATGAGGTTCGGAAAAAACTTATCACGCTCTGGAATTCATACTCGTTTTTTGCCACTTACGCTGCCGTGGATAATTTTGATCCTGACTCCATACAATTAACTAGGCGCAATAATCTAACGATCCTTGATAGGTGGATCATATCAAAGTTGAACTCTCTGATCATAGATGCCAGGGATGCATTTGAGGCGTTTAGAGTTGATCGATTCACACGTAAATTAGATTGTTTTTTGGAGGATTTGTCAAATTGGTATATCCGTCGAAGTCGACGTCGGTTTTGGAAAAGTGAGAATGATGACGATAAGATAACTGCCTATGAGACACTTTATGAGGTCCTGGTAAAAACAATTAGACTTCTGGCTCCAATTTTACCCTTTATCACCGAAGCCATCTACAGAAATTTAGTGGTTAATGGAAAAAAAGATGCACCAGAGAGCGTTCACATGACAGATTTTCCGGAGGCTGATGTAAAACTCATCGACGAGAAGCTCGTACAACAAGTGGATTCACTCAAGAAAATGGTTGAATTAGGAAGATCTGCAAGAAATCGCGCCAACCTGAAAATCAGACAACCTCTGAATGAATTTTTGTATTTTGTAAAAGATGACTAATTATCAGAGTTCCTGTAAGAACAGAAATACATAATTATGGACGAGTTGAATGTAAAATCTATCAAACGAGTGAGAAACACTAACGAACTGGTAGAATACAGCGTTAAACCTAACCTTACTCTGCTTGGGCAAAAGGTCGGAAAAGATATTCCAATAATAAGATCATGGATATCGGAACAAGCTTCAAATTCAATTATTAATTCCATCAAAAATTCTGATACTATCACAATTGAGAAAAAGGGAAAATCGTGGGAGCTAAGATCTGAAGATTTTATTATTGATGAATCTCCTATCGCGGGGATATCCGCTGTTTCAAACGATGATCTTATTGGTGGTATATCTACTGAATTAACGGAAATATTGATTAGGGAAGGTATTGTGAGAGATATAATACGCCAGGTGCAGATCATGCGCAAAGATGCTAATTTCGCTGTGGAAGACCGTATTTCCGTTCATGCAAATTTTGATGGCGCAATCGGTGAAGCTATGAATGCTTTCAAAGACTATTTTATTAATGAGACACTTACAGTTTCGTTAGACAATGATATCGAGAAAGGTGAGTTCTCGAGAACGTTCGATCTGAGGGGACAACATGTTACTGTTAGTATTGAACGAAACAAAAGAATCTAAAAGGCGAATAGAAATGACCACTAAAAATCGATACACAAAAACAAAATTGAATAAGTTTAAAAATATAATTTTAAATGAGATGGATGCTGTTACGAAAGATATGGGCGACATTAAGGAAGGGATTATTGAAACAGGGGAATCAAATACAAGTTATACACCTGACTCAATTTACAGTGTTCACATGGCTGACGCAGGGACCGACTCACATGAACGTGAAAAAAGTTTCCAACTTATGGCTCGCGAAAATAGTTATTATAAAAAATTGGAAGAAGCATTGGATCGTATCGCGGACGGAAGTTTTGGCATCTGCCTAGATTGTACCGAAGAACCAAAAAATTTATGCGTTACCTGTCCTCTCATCCCCGAGGAACGCTTAATTGAAGTACCAATTGCCACTCGCTGTGTGGAGTGTAAGGAAAAGGGTAAGCTGGGTATGCTATGACCGTATTAATTCTAACTGTTTTTATTGTGATTCTGGATCAAGTGACTAAATATCTATTAAGGTCTTCAATGTCACTGCATGAGTCCCGTACTATTATCGAAAATTTCTTTAATTTTACTTATGTCACAAACGATGGAATGGCATTTGGAATTAATTTCCCGGGAGGCTTATACATTTTTTCCGGTGTGTCTATTATCATGACCATTATTATTTTCTGGTATCTTTGGAGAGAACGCTGGGGTTCTCTGCTGCTTAGAACCGCACTTGCATTTATTCTGGCAGGGGCAGTAGGCAATCTTATTGACCGGATTCTATATGGGGAAGTAGCAGATTTTTTAGATTTTAGTTTCTGGGGTTATCATTGGTATATTTTTAATATTGCAGATTCATCAGTAACAATTGGAATGATTTTGTTCATTATCTATTCAATATTCATCAATACCTCTGAAAAATCAGTAAAACCCGTCATTTGAAAAGTAAAACTTTAGTCGTTGATGCAGACGGAATCCGTCTGGATAAGTATATTTCCAGACATTTCAGGGAGATATCACGCTCTCACATTCAAAAATCCATAAAATCAGGTGATGTGCGCGTCAATGAAGATTTAAAACCGGCTAAATATCAAGTTAAGATCGGTGATATCATTGTAATCAATTCCCTCGAAATTCAGCAAATGCCTGAGAAGATTGAACCCAGAAAAATAGATTTCGGGATAATTCACGAGGATGAGCATATTATTGTAATAAATAAACCTCCAGGGTTAACTGTCCATCCTGGTGCTGGAAATTTTGACAGAACGCTTGTCCATGGTCTAGTATATCATTATCAGCAACTTTCAGATACAAATGGCGAATTACGACCTGGTATTGTACATCGTTTAGATCGCGATACAAGCGGTGTGATGCTGGTTGCAAAGACAAATCAAGCTCATTATCTCCTTGCGGAACAATTTGAAAAGCGTACCGTGCAAAAGGAATATGTTGGTATTACCTGGGGTAATTGGATAAAAAGTATTGGTACCTTTAACCAGTCAATCGCAAGACAAAAGTCTGACCCGACCAAATATACTGTTGACGAAAAAGGCCGTGATGCTAAAACAGGTTATCAAGTTGTAGAACAGTTGGATCACGTTGCTGAGGTTCTATTTACACCTCGAACTGGACGAACTCATCAGATTAGGGTGCACTGTGCAGCTGCTAAACACCCAATTTTTGGTGATAATAAATATGGCGGTGGGCAGTCAAGATGTCGCGGATTTATACCGGAGATTTCTATGAAATTTACTAATTTAATAAATCAAATTGATCGCCAGGCTCTGCACGCTAGGAGAATTTTCTTTAAACATCCCATGACTGAACAAGACATGATGTTTGAAGCCCCAATCCCGGCAGATATACTGGCCGTTATGGAAGCGTTACGTGATTAAGACTGGAATGGACAAGGATCTTAACTCCGGATTAAAAACATTTATCGATTATATGTCTGCGGTTAGAGATGTATCTCATCATACAATTATAGCTTATGAGCATGACATAAGGAGGTTTATGGGTTTCATGCGGTCTTATTATGACCATGATGTGATATCTTTAAAGGAAATAGATAAAGATACAATTCGACATTTTCTTGGGAGTGAATTTGAAAAGGGATATTCCGCGAAAACCGTTGCTCGAAGATTGGCGACATTGAAATCCTTATTTAAATATTTAGTTCGAGAGGGTTGGACTATAACAAATCCTGCACTCATTGTAAAAAGTCCTAAGACTCCTAAACCACTCCCCAAATTTTTTAGCGAGAAAGTTATGGATATGCTAATGGATGCACCCGCAATTGACTCACTGATTGGGATTCGAGATCGAGCAATACTTGAACTATTTTACAGCACCGGGATGCGCCTTGGTGAACTTATAGCCTTGAATATAGGTGATATAAATAGTTACGATCAGGTTATTCGCGTATATGGGAAGGGTCAAAAAGAGCGTATGATTCCTTTTGGGAATCGGGCGCGGAAATACCTTGAGAAATACCTCAAAAGGCGTGGCATTGGTTTTATTTCAGGAGATATCAATGAACCTGTATTTGTAAATTCCAAGGGTAGGCGATTACATCCCAGCACAGTGCAGAGAAGAATTCGCAAATATATCAAAGCTATTTCGGCTGGAACTCATATGGGCCCGCATACTATTCGTCATTCATTTGCGACACATTTGATGGATCACGGTGCCGATATTCGGGCTGTAAAGGATCTTTTGGGTCACAGCAGTTTATCGTCAACACAAGTGTACACTCACGTTCAACCTGAACGAATGAAAAAAATCTATAAACAGGCTCATCCTCATGGAACAAAGTAAAATCACAGGGAGGACTCTTTGAATATTCAATTTACAGCTAGACATTTTCATGCCCCGGATTATCTCAAAAACTACGCGTTAAGTGAAATTGAAAGAATCTCAAGGGTATACGCCCGGGCTACCCAGTGTCAGATCATTCTCTTTCATGAAAATGACACCTATACTACTGAATTGAACCTGTCAATCCCGTCTCGAAAATTGAATGTTAAGGAAACATCAGATAATGTTACTAAGTCAATTGATGGGGCAGTGGATAAAATGGTTGCTCGCGTTAATAAAGTTAAGAATAAACACCATCTTCATTAATGTTCATGTGATCAATTATGAAAGTGATTATTCCTGTAGCGGGATATGGGACCCGTTTAAAACCTCATACCGATAAAATACAAAAGACCGTATTGCCTGTCGCAGGTAAACCTGTTCTGGATCATATTCTTGCACCTCTCTTTGAACATAATATTCGCCGTATCACATTTATTGTGGGACATTTGAAAGGTCAAGTCGCAGATCACATGAAAAAGTATAACGGCAATTTTTCTTTTGTTGAACAAACCAAAAGATTGGGATTAGGACATGCCGTACTTCAAGGCTTGCAAGATACTGAAGATCCGGTACTTGTGCAGCTGGGCGACTCAATATTTAATGTTGATTACAGCGATTTATGTAGCCGTAAGACAAACCAGATTGTCG
>JAZGBQ010000283.1:0-2581 GCA_036476435.1 Fidelibacterota bacterium | reverse complement strand
GCATTGTGGGGTTACACGGGTGATCAGCAGCGAGAGGAAGCCCGGGCCGGGGGACTATCTGCTATTGAACTGAAGGACTTCTATGCTACTTTCAAAAACGACTAACTCACAATTAACACAGATTTAGAAAGTCACAGGAGAATTTAGGTGAATACAATAACAGTCGAAAAAAATTCGGCAGTTCTAAACGAGCTGCTCTTGATTCTTGTAGCTTCTGTCACAATTACTTTGGTCCCAACCGTTTCACATTTGATCAATATTCCATTGTATAAACTTAATCCCATGCATTGGATTATATATGTGTTCTGTCTATCTCAGACCAGACGTAACGGATCAATATTGGTATTATCAATCGCGTTGCCGCTGGTTTCGTTTTTGACTACCGGACACCCGGTTTTATTCAAAGCAATTTTAATGGGCGTGGAATTATTCCTCTATGGCGCAATCTTCCATATACTTTATCAGTCTCGTAATAAAGGAATGTTCAATGCCTTTATTATTTCAAAATTGATTGGGATAACAATTTATTATACAGGGAAAAGTATCTTTGTTATGAGGGAATATATTAGTGGGCCAATAATAACCGTTCCGCTAATAAGTCAAATTGCAGTGTCAATAGGGATCTTTGTTTTATTGTGGATAATCACTTTAATTAGGAATATCAGTTTGGCAAATAATACCAATCAAAATAGTGACTAGTATTTTGCGGAACCATAATGTCAGAATTACCAGGAATCTGCATACGCATACCTATCGCTGTAAGCACGCGGAGGGAGATGTTGAGGACTATTGTGAGAAAGCTGTAAAATTGGGTTTAAACGAACTTGGGATATCTGATCACACGGCACTCCCGGACAACAGGTGGGATTTTGTTAGGATGGATATGGGAGATTTGGCTGATTACTCAAAAAGGATTGGTAGTGCTAAATCACAGTATCATCATTTAACTCTATATATGGGTATGGAATGTGACTTTGACGATGGCTACATGAAATTTTATGAGGAAGAGCTGCTTGGCGAACTTGGCTGTGATTATTTGATAGGATCAGTGCACTGGTTTCCTCATAAGGGAGATTGGATCAATATAAATGATGGACCCGCGACTTCTGCTGAACTCAATTCGTACATTTCTTTCCTTATAAAAGCTATAAGTACGAACAAATTTTTATTCATAGCTCATCCGGACGTGTTCTATCAATCGTATCGTACTTGGGATGAGTATTGTGCCTCTGCATGTAAGGATTTATTTACTGCGGCATCAGATTATAACGTACCACTTGAGATAAATGGATTAGGTTTCAGAAAGCCAATGATATTTGATGGACAGGAATACCGAAGGCCTTATCCGTCAAATAATTTCTGGGAACTGGCATCTGATTTCGGAATCACAGTGACCTGTAATTCAGACGCTCACCGTCCTGAGGATCTTATTACAAATATAGATGATGGAATTGAACTGGTGAATCGATTTGATCTGAAGATAGCAGAGTTAAAAATCAACTAACGCAATAATCTTTTCCTCCAGGTCTTTTCGTGAGATGCCAAGCTTATCCATCCTCGAAAATAATGTGGAGGCACTCATTTAAAGTAATTTTGCTGCTCCTTTAGGGCCGCTAACGCGCCATTTAGTAGACGCTCTTGATCAGAACGGTAAATATTGAGCTATGGCCATTCCCAGGAGTGATATTATCAGGAATCCTATCGCCATTTGTCCCATTTTTCCCAGGCGGGCAGCCAGTACCTGCATTTGACTCGAAAGTTCTGGTGATGGGGGACCGCCCTGTGCCTGTATTTCCTGTCCGATGATTTGCATTTGGCTGAAGATGCCACGTATCACTATTACTGCTATAATCCAGGCAATTACGCCGGCTATGCTGCCGATTGTAAGTACAGTACCATACCCAGTGTTCATGAAGGATAAACGAAATCCTGAATAAATCCAGTAGAGGATTAATCCGGATACCATTGTCAGTGTAGCTGCCATATAAACTGTTGGTAATAAACGTGTCTTTCGGATGAGATACTGCATTGTCTTTTGTCCGTCCTCACCAGTTGCTCTGATGGTAGGTTGAAGAAAGACGATATTGAACATGGCATATCCGACCCAGAATACACCTGAAAAAAAATGTATAATTCGAAGAACCATAATAAGATTACCCATAAATTATCTCCTTGCTTTGAAAGTCGAAATACTCTGTCAGAAATATGGAAAAATTACCAGAGTTAACAAAGTATAATTTATGATCTGTTAATGATAAATTGGTGAATCAGGGCGTAATTTTTACATGGATCTATCAAAGCTTTAATCGTAAAACAGCTTCTCCCTCTTCATATTCCCCGGTCAGTTCAAATCCCAGTTTCTCATAAAATCCCTGCGGTCCACCTTTTTCCTGCAAGACGCTTGTTATTAGTTCAGCGGCATTTGGTCTGTCTCTTACGTGTTCGATAACTAAATTCATCGCTTTGGATCCAAATTTGAATCCCTGGTACCTGTGATCTATCATGAACCGCCAAAGATAATATTCTGGTTTCTCAGGTTGATCTTCAAGCATAAGAAATCCTACGGGCGTATCATCCGCAT
>JAZGBQ010000282.1:0-3633 GCA_036476435.1 Fidelibacterota bacterium | reverse complement strand
GTATACCTGATGCTTGTGATGTTTGTCAAGGATTTGACGACGCTATTGATACAGATTATGATGACGTACCTAATGGTTGCGATTTATGTGAAGGACATTCAGACAATGATGATGCAGATGGGGATGGTATACCTGATGGTTGCGATATTTGTGAAGGACATGATGACAAGGAAGATGCAGATGGGGATGGTATACCTGATGCTTGTGATGTTTGTCCAGGATCTGATGACCTTGTAGATACAGATTGGGATGGTATACCTGATGCTTGTGATAATTGTCCTGAAGTGGCTAATCCTGATCAAGACGATAGTGATAGTGATGGAGTAGGAGATGCATGTGAGGATAATAGTTCCTCAGGTGCTCCAGTTATAACCGATAGCTGTGTGGGTGTAACCCATGGAGGATCTACCATTGTCATCACAATCTGCATTAAATTCATTGGTGTTATTTATTCCGGTTATACAATCGAATTTACAGTAGTAAAAGGAGTTGGAACTCCAGAGACTGTCACGATTAATGCCTTTGGTGGTGAGAAATGTGCGGAACTTAATATTAGCGAATTAGGTGATTATAATTGGAGCGCAACTCTTTGGAATCCAGATGGTACTTTTACAACAGTAAGCGGGCATATTATTGTAGATGAAAATGACCAGAGTTGTGAGTATTGATTAGGTAGATAATACTTAATTATAATTGGGCTGATTTGACGATTTATTTTGTTGATCAGCCCTTTTTTACAACCGAATCCATTTTTCAGCGGTTTTCTGGTTATTGATTTTACTTAATGGAAGAATAGGAATTGGTTTTTGGGATACATACGGGATACCGGTACGGTATTCTCGTCTATAAACCTTATAAGTAGTGTTCAAGCGGTCGAACTAATTCCTTAATGTCACCAATTTATTTTTAAGCAAAATAATGGCAGGGTACCCCACCCACCAATGGGGAGGCGGGGGGCTTTGATATATAATATCGCACACTTTCATATCACAGGAAAATAAATACCCTGAATTATATTATCTATTGTATTTATGTGCATTTCGATATAGAGTCGAGTATATAAAATGTACGAATTGTGGGATTTTACGCACTATTGAGACTCGGTTAGCAGTCAACCAAAAATTAACAGTACATCGTAAGTTATACTGTTACTATGATATAAAGAGGGAGTTAATAATGAAAAAGTTACTTATTGTGTCAATTGCTATTCTTTTCTTCTCTTGCGAAACCAATTCAGATAAGACAGCATTTCCAACAGAACCCCAAACAGGAGTCCCTGGACCTTTAGCAAAGAGAGGTGGTGGTGAAATTGCAACTTTCGGAATTGTTTTCGAAGGGGGTGTGATTAGTGTGGATGGAGGTGGTACTTGGGAAGACCAAGTACTCAGGAAGGGCGCCAAAAGTATCCAGTCACCGTATGGCGAGCCGGTTGAACTGACATTTAGTGGGGTTAGTAGTTGCTTCGATGGTGATACAGATCCCGGCATCTTAATGATTCAACGACATAATAAAAAGAATCCAACATTTGCTCGCATTATGTTCTGGTTTGATGCACCTGGAGAAGACCCAGCAACAGAACTATTATATATATTAACAATGGACGGGGAATTTGACCCAGTGAAGCCGTGGCCGCCTACCGTTGACGATCCAATAAATGAAATTACGATCGATACTTGGGAGCTGAAAACTGAAGGCAACCCCAAGAAATACAAGGCTATCCCCTGTGAGTTGGATGATCCTTCTCCTTCTCCCGGTTTCATTAAGGTTACGGTTACACGAATCAGTTGATTTGATTCAATAATATTTAATTCAATTGTAACATAAAGGAATACACCTTAGGGGTTTGTTTCAAGCAAACCCCTTTTCATTTGGTTGAGTAATAGAAAAATCCTATAAATCGGAGGGAGGAGTAGGGATTAGGATTTCCGGATACATACGGGATACCGAAAAATTTACTTTCCTGTAAGACACGCAATAATAGCAGTTACTTAACATGCCCGCTTGAATGGCATTCAAGAGGTCCTCGGTTCGATCCCGTGCGGCTCCACAGACTATAAGTAATTTGTTTACAAGAGATTGAGATTTGGTAGAGGAGGAGTCTTAACCTCTTTCTATCACCCCCAATAGTTCATATTTAACCGTTTTTAACCGTATTTAATCGCATAAAACGGGATACCTACGGGATACGGGATTTTACTACGGCGGATCCATGCATCAATGGAATATTGGTTATTGTATACTACCTGGAATAGCCTGGTTTCAGAAAAAATGGGTAGTAGGCTCATGGTTTTTAGTAATAAAAACAAGATTTGATAGGGAAGTATAAGAGTAAGGGTTACTTGATGAAATATAGGGGCTTGTTGCTGAATTTTTACGAAAAGAAACAGTCTGGCCGTATCATGATTGAATCACGAACGAAAACCAGATTACCTATCAACGAAAAGTGCTTGGGCAACGGCCAGATGGGGGGACAGGTCAGTTGCTATACTTCATGTCCTATAGTGAAGATCGATGTTGGATCCATATACACACTCCAGGACTTAACAAATTCGGTGCCTGCATCAGTCCCGAGAAAATTTAGCATCGCATCCAAATCAGATACTTCAATCTTGGCAACATAAAGATAGGGCGGTTCTGTAGGCAATTCTCCCTCTGGTTCGGAAACAGCAGGTCCAAGAACTTTATCTATCTTCCAGGTTTTAAAATCTGTACACCAGGGCGCACCCCTAACTCCTGGAATTTTTGTTTCCATAAGATAGTTATCATATTCCTCAGTATTTTGGTTCTCTTTTAAATTGTATACCGCAAAAAGAGTTGTCATAATTACACCACCTTTCTATTAATTAATTTTTTAATTAGTATTTAGCTAAAGAGTAAAAATGCTCTATTCGTTACATTCGATAGTAGCTATCAAACTTAACTAAGTCAATAAAGATCAACCGATTAATTTCCAGTTAAAACCCCAATTCAGGCGTAAAATACAGTCAAATTTGGATACCGGCGGGATACCGATTTAGTACCCACCCACCAAAGGGGGTGCGGGGATTTTATGATATAACTCGATAAACAACAATCATTTATAATCCATTTTTTCAACGGTTTTCCCGATTTTGATTAACTTGAAGACTAGATGAGGATTTTAAACCTATATTCTTTTACAATAATAAGTACACATTAATTAAGAGAAAAAGAGGATAGATATGAATATATTGGTTACAGGCGCCACAGGTAATATTGGCGGTTCAGTTGTGCGATCCTTGCTTGAAAAAAATTATAACATTAGAAGTTTTACAAGAAATTCTGAATCACCATCAGCTTTAGCTCTTAAGAATTTGGGAATTGAAGTTGTAAAAGGAGACTATTCTGATTATGAATCGCTGGTGTCAGCAATGATGGATATGGACACGGTATTTGCAGTTACGACCCCTTTTGATGATGGAGCTCAGGGCGAAATTCAACAGGGTTTAGCGCTAGCAGATGCCGCTAAAAAAACTAATATTGGACATTTTATATATAGTTCTGTAGGAAGTGCTGATAAAAATACTGGTATACCTCATTTTGATAGTAAGAATGAAATAGAAAAGTATATCATTTCAATTGGATTACCATATACTATTAGTGGACCTGTGTTTG
>JAZGBQ010000281.1:0-2684 GCA_036476435.1 Fidelibacterota bacterium | reverse complement strand
AACTCGGATCCAGCTCAACAGCCTTCTCAAGTAGTTCTGCAGCCATCATGTTGCCTTCCCGAGTTGTTTTTATATCCCAGTAGTATTTACCTTTTAAATAGTAGTCATAAGCCTCCATGTTTTCAGTTGGTACAATTTCAATAGCACTTATTTCTTCGGGAGTCAGTGTAGCTTTTAAAGCTGATGCAATATTTTCTGCCACATCGGTTTGAACAGCAAATATATCAGCATAATCTCGATCATAGGTTTCTGTCCACAGATGCTCATCAGTCTCAGTATTAATTAACTGAGCTACGACCCTCACTTGATCTCCAGCACGGCGCACACTCCCTTCTAAGATAGTCCCTACGCCCAGTTCTTGAGCTATTTCCTTCATGTTCATATCTGTATCTTTGTAGCGCATAACACTGGTTCTTGAAACGACTTTCAAATCATGTATTTTTGCTACTTGTGATAGAATGTCATCATGCATACCATCACTGAAATATTCATCTTCTTTACTATCACCTATTACCTTGAATGGCAGAATAGCTATTGATTTGTCCCCAAGTCTAGATACAGGTTCATCCGTTTTTCCTCCGAACATCAATAATCCAGCGATAATCACAATAATAGCTGAAGCAGTAACTGCGATTGGAATTGGCTGCTTCCAGACCGGTTTTATGCCTGTTGGAGTTGGAGGCGAAGGTAGTTGTGTTTCAGTCTTTTCTTTTTCAGGCTCTTTCTTTAAATGTTTCAAATCTACAATCAACTCATCCAAGTGTTGGTAGCGCTCATTCGGGTCCTTTGCCAGTGCTTTGTTCACTATCTGCTCAAGTTGCAAAGGGATACCTGTCCTCAGTCCTGTTAGCGGTTTTTGTTCTTCATTCATAATAGAATAAACAACCGCCTGCTCATAATCGCCCTGGAAAGGCTGTAAACCGGTCAACATCTCATACAGTACCACTCCCAATGACCAGATGTCTGTGCGGTGATCTACTTTTTTTCCTAAAGTCTGCTCGGGAGACATATAAGATGCTGTTCCCAGTGAAGTACCATCTTTTGTTACTTGAGTTTGCCCTGCCAATTTTGCTATACCAAAATCAATGATCTTTGCAACTCCATCAGTCGTTATAATAACATTGGCTGATTTAATGTCACGATGAATGATCTTAGATTGATGTGCTTTATCTAATCCTTGGGCTGTTTGAATAATGATGTCAAGCGCTTCATCAACCTCCAATGGACTTTGTTTTATCTTCTCCTCGATTGTATTACCTTCATAACAATCCATAACGATGAAGAGTTGTCCTTCATCGGTCTCGTCAATCTCATGAATTGCACAGATATTATTGTGCTGAAGACTTGATGCTGCCTGAGCTTCATGAATGAATCGTTTCTTGGTATTCTTGTCACGGGTCAACTCTAAAGGTAGAAATTTGATGGCTACAATTCGCTTAAGCTTAGTATCTTCTGCCTTATACACATCACCCATTCCGCCTTCACCAAGCTTCTCAAGGATCTTATAATGGGATATGGTTTTACCAATCATTTGTTAAAACTCATAGTAGTGTAAATTGCTATAATAAAAAATAAATGACATTTTATCACCTTAAAAGTCAGCTAAATGTAGTGGGTGGAGTGATGATTATCAACAGTTCTGGAAATTTCAAATTATTCTGGCTCCTGACCTGCAGTCAAGCGCTCTTTTAAGTATTTACTCTGAGAATACAACACTCAGAATTTCACGTGTGTCCCGGAAATCCGTGTCCCGATTGTATCCGATTTTTTATCTGAGTTCTTGAAAAGGATTCATGCATCCTCTCGTGTAATATCTCAACCGGGTATCCAGTATGTATCCAAAATTTAGATTATTTAAGCCTGAATTGTAATGTTGCTCATCATTATTTGTACATAATTCTAACTTAAAACAGGTACAACTTTTAGGGACAATATCAGTTGAATCCTATCCTATTTAAACATTCCAAAATGTTGTATGTATTGTGACAGTATCAAAATGGAGGATTATTAATGTTCATAGAAATTTTAGATAGGAGATATACTGAAATAATGGAAGCGTTGGAGTTACCAATATGTAATTGTTGCACAAAGCCATGGTGTAATTATCATGAAACTCACTTTGAAGTTTGTATATGTTCACGACCTACCAAAATGATCAGTTCAAATCAACGAATTGTTACGTTGTATTTTACAGAAATTCTAACAAGTCCTTTTCCACCAGACACATATCTTAAATCTCACATTGCTGTAAAATCCAAACATTTAATCTGCTTACATTGCAATCAATCAATTTTTTTCAACAATTCTAATTTATATTTGCATAAAAAGGATATTATTAGATCGTTTTTTGATATACATGAAACGTGTAGACGGTTTAGGCAGGTTAATTTTATATCATAAGTAATCCAAGGCTTTATTAGTATAGTTATTTACTGGTTATTCTGACACCTAATTAAAAATTTAAATGGTGCCCAAACAATTTTTGAAGTCGTTTATAATATACAATCGACCTCTTAACTTCCATTTGTGAAGTCGTTTCTCATGAGATCACTATCCGTATCCGTTAGGTATCCGCTATTAATCGTAATAATAAAGTTGGCTTATGCACATACGATAATTGAAAATTCGTATCCAACTAGTATCCAAATTCTTTCCCGACCTCTTAATATACGTTTATGAGGTCG